>JBLHLI010000222.1:0-4901 GCA_047618765.1 Enterobacterales bacterium
ATATTCAAGGTGCACCAACCTGGTATGAAGTTAGGGTTTCTGAAGCTGGATATCTAGGTCGAAGAGGCGATTTTGTCGATATGATTATTGCCATGAATCCCCAGAGTTTCCAGCAAGATGTCGATAACCTATTACCTGGCGGATACCTTCTTTACGACAACACTAAGTATATCAACGAAGAAAAATATCGCGGTGATATCAATTGGCTAGGCATTCCTCTTACTGACATTACCGTAAGAGAATATGAAAATCCTAAGCAACGATTTCTCTTTAAAAATATTATTTATGTTGGTGCCTTAGCAGCATTACTCGATATAGATTTATCGATATTAAAAGATAACATCAGTAATCAATTCATAGGTAAAGAAAAATTAATAGCGCCTAATCATCATGCCCTTGATTTGGGATTTAACTACGCTAAGCTAAACTTTCAATGTCCTCTTGATATCAGACTTGAAGCCAGAGATTTATTAGGTGATAGTATCCTGATTGACGGTAATACAGCGGCAGGAATCGGTTGTGTTTACGCTGGTGCAACAGTTGTAGGTTGGTATCCAATTACACCCAGTACATCCTTAGTTGAAGCCTTTGAAAAATATTGCAATATACATCGAGTTGAAGATGAGACTGGCAAAGCCAGTTTTGCCATTATTCAAGCCGAAGATGAGTTATCAGCAATTGGTATGACAGTAGGGGCAAACTGGAATGGTGCACGTGCCTTCACAGCGACCTCTGGCCCCGGTATTTCATTAATGAACGAAATATTAGGCTTAGCTTACTACGCTGAAGTCCCCACTGTTCTATTTAATATTCAACGTGGTGGGCCTTCTACGGGAATGCCGACTAGAACTCAACAATCTGATATTACCACCTGTGCTTACGCATCTCATGGTGATACCAAACACGTTTTATTATTTCCTTCAGATCCAACTGAATGTTTTGAAATGGCTGCGGATTCTTTTGATCTAGCAGAACGTTTGCAAACGCCTATTATAATCATGTCTGATCTTGAACTAGGCATGAATAGTTGGGTCTCTTCTCCCATGGTTTGGGATGACAAAAGAGAATATGACAGAGGGAAAGTGTTAAGTGAAGAACAGCTCGATAAGATAGAGCGTTTTGGGCGTTATCAAGATTTGGATGGTGATGGTATTACTTACCGAACTATTCCAGGCGTACATCCTGAAAAAGGTTCTTTCTTCACACGTGGCTCTTCACATAACGCTATGGCTGCCTATTCAGAGAGTAGTGAAGAATATGTTAAAAACATGGACCGTTTGTTACTTAAATTTAAAACAGCCGCAAACATAGTTCCAGGGCCTGCCTTTGGTGAAGAGAATGCAAATAATGATTATGGTGTAATCCACTTTGGAACTTCAAGTCTGGTGATGACAGAGGCGACTGATCAGCTAAAAAGTAAAGGCTTAACACTAGACACAATGCGTCTTCGAGCTTTTCCTTTTTCACAGAGTGTTTATGATTTCATTGCAGCCCATAAGAAAGTGTTCGTGGTTGAACAAAATATTAATGGCCAGATGCGTGGTTTACTGATTAGCGAAGGCAATTTAGATTCTGCCAAACTAACATCAGTACTGCATTTTGATGGTATGCCTATTACCTCTGTTTTTGTAAGTGAAACAATTGCTGATGACTTAACGGTAAACTCTTTAAATGAAGTCTCAAATCAACAAGCCAAGGAAATGTCATGACTTATATAGCAATGCCGAAGTTTAGGCATCCGCAGTTACCTGTAAATGATCTTGGCCTCACGAAAAGTAAATATGAAGGTGCTCTATCGACACTCTGTGCTGGTTGTGGTCATGACTCTATTAGTAGTGCTATTATTCAAGCCTGCCATGAGATGTCCATTCCGCCTCATAAAATTGCCAAGTTATCAGGCATAGGCTGCTCGTCTAAAACCCCAGCTTATTATCTCGGTAAGTCCCATGGTTTCAATTCTGTACATGGTCGTATGCCATCCGTTGCAACAGGTGCAAATGCTGCAAATCGCGATATGATATATCTCGGCATGTCAGGAGACGGCGATACTGCTTCAATTGGTTTTGGTAACTTTGCCCATGTCGCTAGAAGACGTTTGAACATGACCTATATTGTTGCCAATAATGGCACCTACGGTCTTACTAAAGGTCAGACCTCAGCAACAGCTGATAGAGGTTCTAGAGTAAGAAAGGGGGATGTTAATCCTTGGGAAGGTATTGATTTACCTGCTATTGCTATTCAATTAGGTGCAAGCTTTGTAGCTCGCAGTTTCTCTGGAGATAAAGATCAACTTATCCCCTTGCTTCAGGCAGCAATGTCCCATAAAGGCTTTTCCTTTATTGACTGTATCTCGCCTTGTGTAACCTTTAATAATCATCAGGAATCAACCAAGGGTTTCGATTATGTTAGAGAACATAACCAAGCCATGAATTCTACTGATTATGTGCCTCATAGCTCTGAAATAACGACGAAATATGCACCGGGTGAAACAACAGATGTCGAGCTACATGATGGCTCAACTATGTGTTTAAGTAAGCTTGAGGATAACTATGATCCTACTAACAAGCGTTCTGTCTTAGATCGTATTAATCAAGCAAAAGAGAATCAAGAAATTTTGACCGGGTTATTATATATTGAAAAAGATTCTGATGACCTTCACGACATTATTGGAACAGTTGATAAACCTTTAAATAGTCTTGGAAAAGATGAGCTTTGTCCGGGTAATGATATCTTGGCGGCAATTAACGAAAGTTTACGATAGGTAGTTTATTCAGGCTACAAAAAGCTGTATAGATACAAAACTATCAATAGGAATTTGAAACTATTCGATTGGAAAAAGCGTTGTTTTAGTGTGTTCATTTTCAAATCTCCTGTGCCTATGAAGTGGTGATGTAGTTAAGTATAACACTAAAGTTCAAAAATGCAACTAGAATTTACGACAAAGGTCATGGAGAACATTTATGCGATCTGCCCAACTATTATTCTGCGCTTTATTATTTAATATTATTCAACTATCAACTCCTGTTATGGCTTCTCAATCATTGAGTGATTTGGAAAGACAGATTACTTCTGTGGTTGATGATGAAATGCTAAAGGCCGAAAAACTTCTTGAGAAAGTTGTTAATATTAATAGTGGCACTATGAACTTTTCAGGCGTTAAAGAAGTCGCTGCTATCTTTATTGAAGAGCTAAACAGTATCGGCTTTAATAGCAAATGGGTCGATGGAAGTGAATTCAATCGTGCTGGTCACTTATTTGCTTCTCGAGGTAATAAAGGCATTAAGCTTCTATTAATTGGTCATCTAGATACGGTTTTTGCAAAGAATAGTCATTTTCAAAAATTCGAGAAACTAGAAGAAAATAAAGTCAAAGGCCCAGGCATTACCGATATGAAGGGTGGTGATGTGGTCATTATTCACGCTCTGAGGGCGCTTGAAAAAGCAGGTCTACTAGACAACATTAGTATTCAGGTGGTAATGACCGGAGACGAAGAAAAGCGTGGCTCTCCCCATGCAATAGCCAACGACGTTTTAATTAAATCTGCTAAATGGGCTGATATTGCAATCGGCTTTGAAGATGGTGATGGTAATCCCGAGACTGCAGTTGTCGCTAGACGTGGCGCAGTTAATTGGAAACTTGACGTAACAGGAAGACCGGCTCATTCTTCTCAAATATTCCAGAAAGATTATGGTTACGGAGCCATATTAGAAGCTTCAAGAATTTTAAATAGCTTTAGAGAGCAGCTCGAGCCGATGAAAAACCTAACCTTTAACCCTGGAGTGATAGTGGGTGGTACTGAGGTGGCGCTAGATAATCAATCGGCAAACGGTAGTGCTTTCGGTAAAAGTAATGTTATTGCCCAGTTGGTAAAAATCTCAGGTGGCATACGCGCAACTTCTCTAGAACAGTTGAAAGATGCTAAAAGCAAAATGGAAAAAATTGTAAACGATAATCTTCTACATACTAAGGCTGAGATAAGCTTTAGTGCTGGCTACCCACCCATGGCACCAAGAGAGTCAAACTACCAATTACTCTCTATCTACAGTCAAGTAAGCCAAGATTTAGGTTATGGAAAGGTTAGTGCCGTTGATCCGCGTAAAGCAGGTGCTGCTGATATTTCGTTTGCCGCCGATCATGTCTTGATGTCTTTAGACGGTCTAGGACTTATGGGTTCTGGTGGACATACCGATAATGAGATTGCAGATATGAATACCTTTGCAATGCAAATAAAAAGAGCTGCACTGCTTATGCATCGATTAGGGGAAAAAAATTAATCTGAATCAAGATCCTTAAGCATAGATTCTAGTTTCATTTTTTCTTTTAGTCGACGCTTCTCATACCATTTTGAGCCGAAGAATAATGATATGAAGAATAGGGCCTCAAAACTAATACCAAAAACTAAACGATTCCACGGCCATTGAAGTTCGTCATATTCAATAGAAGCTTGCCAAACAAGAGTTGAAACGATAAACACTCCAGCAACTATTGCTGTAATAGCTGTGGCTTTTGCTAAATGTATAGCGGAAACACTACGTTTTAAAGCAAGCTCAAGATAAGCATGGGTGTCATTTCCAGTTGCTGACCAGGCACCTTTTCTATACCAAATAGATAAGAAGGTCATGGGTAAAATTATTATCAGTGAGCCTCCAAACAACACCTTTAAAAATATATCAGTATCTTTAAACAATAAATAATATCCAAAGACAAGGGTGATAACAACAGCACCAATAATGTCACCCCACATAAAAAATTTCATGCTTCTAGCTTTACGTTGAGTTTTAGTTTCAAGATATTTCATATCTTCTAAATCTTTAGCCGTATCAGCTTTGGCAATTTTGCAAGATTGCCATTCAGTCATCATATTGTCCCAATTATTGTCATCAGACATTATCTTGCTCCTG
>JBLHLI010000223.1:0-4891 GCA_047618765.1 Enterobacterales bacterium
GGTGAAATTTGTTTTTGACCACCACCAACACCAAGGGTAATACCAATTTTATCACGATCATAGCCACTGCCATCACCAATTCCAGCGTCATTTAATACATCTCGAGCTACTACAAGAGAAAGCAGCTGGGCAATATCAGTTAACTCAAGGATATTGGGTGGAAGACCAAACTCCATAGGGTCAAAATCTAATTCAGGAATAAAGCCACCGCGCTTACAGTAGGTCTTGTCAGCTGCTTTTTTATCGTCAGAATAGTAATCGTCAATGGCCCAACGAGATTCTGGTACATCAATGATTGAATCAACGGCTTCAAAAATATTGTCCCAATATTGGTCAAGATTTTTAGCATTGGCAAAAACTGAGGCCATGCCGATAATAGCAATGGGAGTCTCTTGTAGAGCAGAGTTAAATTTCTGGTCTGCTTTGCTTAACGATTTTGTAGCTTTTTTGTTGGTCATTTCATTATTCCGTTTTAGATTTAATACTGGTTTCATTAATCAATTCACTATTTGCTTCTGTACTAGAGTCAGTACTAGAGTCAGCACCAGAGTCAGTACTAGAATCATCTAATGCCTCATCAAGTAAGCGAAATCGACTTAAAAATTCATTGTAGTTACCCGCTAAAATACGACGGATGTGGAAAGGCGCTTTAGTAAGAACGTGACGCATGTATCGTCCAGCAGCTTCTTTCTCATCGCCATCATAGATATCAACGTAGATCCAACCGGAGTCGGGGTCATTGGCTATCAACAAGCGACGTTTACCTTGTTCACCTTGAAATTCTGGTAGTTTTGTTACTTTAACTTGCACCACTTCACTGTCATCAATGCCACTGGTGCTATTGAGCACTTCACGTATGGCTTCAGGTGAGACATCACTGAGTAGTACTTTATGATCGGCTGTATCTTCTATGGCAACCTGAACAGATTGATCGGCATCTGTTGTGGCACCTGAATCTTGCATATCTGCAAGCCTTGAGACGCCATGTCTTTTTAAACAGCGTTGCAAGCCTGCTCGCGATGCATTGACATTGATAAAGTTTTTGCAGACTTCAAGAAGTTCATCGAGTGAAAGCAATAAGCGAGTACGCAATTCAACGACTACGTATTCTTGAGAAGGGCTTAAGGTGGTGTTTAATTGTTTGGGTACATGGGACTTATCATCAACAGATTCACGTTTACGCCATTTGCGTACAGTCGCTTCTGAGACTTTTAATATACGTGCTAATACCGCTGTGGGTAGATCCGATTCTCGGATAAACTCTCTCATTTCAACGGTTGTTGTTGCGTTAGCGTGTTGTTTCATAAAACCTTCTAGATTAAGATAGCCATGCCCTTGGCGCTATAGCAGCCTAGGGGTGAGGGAATATACACAAAAATATCACCCAATACAATCACCCGATACTGATATTTGAAAATGAAAAGTGATTAATGTTGTTTATAGTGCTCTAATGATATTTTTTAGAGCAGGTATAAAACGATTTTTATTTTTTAAATCATTGAATTTAGTGGCTTAATTGTGAAAATTTGCATTGTTGGGTGTTTAATTTAATTAAAGATAAAAAATTTACTGAGTATCGGGTGATTGTTATAAAAAATGTAACAGGATTTGTTGAAGTACCCACAATACTTAGCCGATATTATTTTTTCAATATTAAAATTGTGCACTAGGTGGGTCGAAAGGAAATTAATGAATAACTTGAAATATAATAAGCCCTGCTTAAAAGAAAATGAGTATCATCTTTGGTATACAAAACCACGGGATAGCCAAGATTTAGATTTGCTCGATCGCTATAAAGTATTACTCAATGAAGAAGAATTAGAGAAGCAGCAGCGTTATATCTTTGAAAAAGATCGCCATGATGCGCTGATTACTAGAGCCTTTATCCGAGATGTTTTATCCCAGTATATGGATGTTGAGCCTAGTGATTGGAAGTTTACTAAGGGCGAAAATGGCAAGCCTGAAATTGATTACCACTCTCTTGCAAAGCTTATTCCATCTTCAATACCCCTAAGATTCAACATTAGTCATACCAAAGAACTTATTATTTGCGCTGTGACCTTAAACAACGATATTGGTTGTGATGTTGAGCATATTGGAAGAAGCTCTGATTTACTGGCAATAGCGGATAGATATTTCTCAGAGGTTGAAACTAAAGAGCTATTTAGTTTGCCAGAAAAAAAGCAGCGTGATCGATTTTTTGATTATTGGACCTTAAAAGAGTCTTATATTAAAGCTTGGGGACAGGGTTTAGCGATCCCCTTAAGTGATTTTAGCTTTCACCTCGGTGTATCAGAATCAAAAAAACAAAATAGTAACATTCAACTCAGTTTTGCAGAAAAGAGACAGGATAATGCTAAGCATTGGCAAAGTTGGATATTTTATCCTAGCGATGAACATCGTGTGTCAGTATCAATTCGACAGATAAACAAAGATAGCAGCCAAGACTCGGATACTAATTATAATATCCGTTTTTTTGAGACCAAACCTTTAGTGAGCTATGAAGAGCGGACTGAAATTATCTTGTGAGTTGCTTATTGCCTACTTGCCAAACATCGCTTTCATAAAATCTTCAGGCAAGGGGTGAAGGCGCTTTTCTTTATCCATACAGACCATTTCAATATCACCAATAACCGCTGCTTTGATAGCATTAGGACGCCATACTTCCTGTCGCCAAAGCGTCTTATATTTGCCATCAAGTTTAACTGTTGTGCGAATATCACAGATATCTGCAAATTCAACACCCTCTTGGAAGATCATATTGGCTTTATAAACAGCAAATCCTAAACCCTGTTCATTCCAAAGCTTGTTGAGCCGATCACTATCAATGACATGCTCACGGGCGCGCTCAAAATATTTGAGAAAATTAGGATGATAAACCACGCCTGAATGGTCGGTATCTTCATAATAAATCTGAACTGGATGATGGTATATCTTAGTCATTGCATAGGTCTTTTTACTTAAAATTGCTTGAAGTCTAAACGCTTGGCTTTAAAACGTAAAGATATCAGGGTGAACAATGAGATAAAAAACATTCTACCTAGCCATTGATTAAGGTAACATTCTCAGTATATATGCTATAATTCCGCCCATAAAATAACTACAGTTTTTTTGATTTTGAAGATCGAAAAATTTGAATGCCGCTTTAATAACAAACAATTACTTAAACTTTACAGGTTAATGAATGCCCAAGAAGACACTAGAAATTCGCGATAAAACCATTTTTGATGGACTTTTTGTAAAGTACATCTTAAAAATGATTTTTAAAACTTGGTTCAAAATAACCGGTTGGAAGCCTACCAAGTCTGCTCCTGAAGGCGCTGGCATTACGATCGCCGCACCTCATACATCCAATTGGGATGTAGTTTATGCATTTGGTTCAGCAATTCTGCTAGATATAAAAATCTATTTTTCTATCAAAGAAAGTTGGTGCAGAATTCCTGTTATTGGTTCACTAATGATGTGGTGTGGTGCAATACCTATTGACCGCAGCTCTGGTTCCCAAGGACAAGTTAATAAGATCAAACGCTTTGTGGAAAAACATAAAGGTAGCCGAGTGTTCTTTTTATTTACGCCTGAAGGGACCCGTGGAAAGATTGATAAGTGGAAGAGTGGATTTTATCATATGGCAAAAAGTTGTCATTTACCGATTTTTCTAGCTAAAGTTGATTATCGTACTAAAGAGTCTGGAGTTTTTCATACTTACAAGCTTACTGGTGATAAATCTGAAGATATTCGAGCTATTCAAGAATCTTACAAAAGCGTTAAGGCGAAATTTCCAGCTATTCAATTTCCTAAATACACAGGGCCACTTCCAGAATTATCCGATGCTGAAGCATTAATCTTAAAAGCTTTTTACTCAGCTAAAGGTGTCGCTACTCAAATGGAAATCGCAGCCAAGACAAAGGCTCACCACCTATCAACTAGCATGTTAGATTTTTTAGTTGAAAAAGGCTTCTTAGAGAAATTAGAAAACCTTAATTGTGAACCAACGTATAAATTAACCTTTGCGGGTAGAGGGCGTTTACTACATTTTTATCCTGCTCTAGCATGAGTCATATTTTCTAAAACAGATTATATAATAAGTATCAGCTAATCTAAAAATCTGAAGAAGACACACAATCCTAGTGACCATGCTTACATGATTAACTAGAGCAGCAAGCATTTCCTTCTTGTATTGGTGGACAGGGCACATCAGCATAAGAGCAATATACGCAACAATCTCCAGGTAGAGCTTTTAGCACAGCAGCACATCCTTTACAGTCATAAAAAAACTGACAGGCATCCGTTGGCATTTCTTCAGTTTCAACATGGCCACAACTAGGACAGGTTATCGTCGATTGTAAGATTATTTTAGACATTTGTTAAACCTCTCTTGTCTTAGCTTAGAAATCTTTGCATTTATCTTGCTCTGACATTTAGTCTTTATGACTAGTAACTATAATGATAGCTATTGTTGTTAAATGTTCAAGAAAAACTTAATGATAAAGATGTTAGTCTTAGAATTGAAATTAATTGTGAATACTTGAGGGATACAAATTGAGTGGCATTATAGCGTTATCAGCATTACTTAAAAGCATGAATCCAGTTTTATCAAAAGAAGAATATGTTTTTTGTACGGTTCAATCTGATATTGCGAGTATTAGTCAGCTGAAACCTCTCTGCATATTTAGAGAAGAAGAAGGTTTAACTTTGGTCTTAGAAAAGACAGTAGCTGAAGCCAATGCACTTGAATTTTCAACAACCCTTAATAAAATAACACTGAAAGTTCATTCAAGTTTAGAGGCTGTTGGATTAACGGCAGCAGTCGCGACAGCTCTGACTCAAAAAGGCATCAGTGCGAATGTAATTGCGGCTTATTACCATGACCATATATTCGTGCCTTCTGACA
>JBLHLI010000224.1:0-4888 GCA_047618765.1 Enterobacterales bacterium
CATTATAGGGTGATTCAGGGTGAACAAGTACAGCTGCATCAGGGTTCTTCTCTATTAATTGGGCTAGAGCACGTGATTTGAATTCATCATGTACGATACATTCACCCTGCCAAAGTATCATATCGGCGCCTGTTTGCTTTTGGATATAGGCACCAAGATGGCGGTCTGGAGCCCAAAGTATTTTCTTACCTTCTGCTTCAAGATGATCAATGACATCCAGTGCAATTCCAGATGTAACAACCCAATCAGCTCTTGCCTTAACTGCAGCAGATGTATTTGCATAAACTACGACAGTTCTGTCACTATGCTTATCGCAAAAGGCTGAAAAGTCGTCAATTGGACAAGATAGATCGAGTGAGCAAGTTGCTTCTAATGTCGGCATTAAAATTCTTTTTTCAGGAGTAAGAATTTTTGCAGTCTCCCCCATAAATTTTACACCAGCTACAACCAACGTTGAGCCTTTGTGCATATTACCAAATCTTGCCATTTCAAGAGAGTCGGCTACACAACCACCCGTTTCTTCTGCTAATGATTGAATATCAGGATCAGTATAGTAATGAGCAACTAGAGCTGCATTTTCTCGCTTTAAATTTTCTTTGATTTCTTCTCGCAACAATTCTCTTTGAACTGAAGAGAGGGTTTCCGCTGGTAAAGTAGCGGGATACTCAAACTTACTTGCCAATTGGCTCATGGTTTCTTTTTACCTATAAAAATTTTATTGCTGCATTATACGTTATTCTCAGCACAAGTGACCATAGATAGTACGAAGAATCATCATATTCATCAAATTATACCGTTTCTAATTAATATTCAATTAGTTAAAGAATTAATTCTCATTGCCGATAATAACTTTTATGTTATATCGTTAAGTCTTCTGAGATTAGTGTACAACAGTACAATAAATCATCTATAATGGAATGCTCATCTAACAAAAATAATTATAATCATATTAGGGTAATTTTAACTATGAAATTAACAGTAACCGCAAGGATTTCAGGTGGATTTGGAGTTATTGTATTATTCCTTATTATAATAGGAATAACTGGCTTTAGCAGTATCAACACTATTAGCGGGAATCTGAGTAAAGTTGTTGATGAAATGAGTCCAATGGCCTTACTTAGTGGCGAATTAAAATCAACTCTTCTTGAGGTTAATCAAAATCTAAACGCCTATAATAACAGTCGTGA
Organism: Enterobacterales bacterium; assembly: GCA_047618765.1. GTDB lineage: Bacteria > Pseudomonadota > Gammaproteobacteria > Enterobacterales. The sequence continues at coordinate 1,188 of JBLHLI010000224.1, forward strand.
TGCTACAGCATTACCTCAGATAGAAGCTAATATAAGTGCCATTCGCGCTGACTATTTAAAGGCATTTAGCTCTCTTGAAGAAATTGCTAGAAGTTATAGTAGCACTACAGCTCCTCTTTCAAGCCTCTCTGCAATTAGCTCTACCTATTTTAGCAATATAGAAAATATATATAGTGAACATAGCAGAGAATTACAATTGATTGAAAGTTTAGATGACAAACGTGGCACTCTTGAGGATCTCGCTGATGAGTTAGATACCCTTGTAATTGATTTTTCTGATGATACTTCGAAAAAAAATCTAAAGGCGGTACTAGTTAGTATTGCAAGCTTAGTGGGTGACGCTGTTATTACATCGATTGATGCTTTAGTTGAAAATAACATCTCTGGACTGGCCATTTCTATTCGAGAAATGGATGCAACAGTAGCATCTCTTAAAGTTAAAGCCGCTGAAGTTTCAGGCCTGAAATCAGGCAGTACAGAAAATGACTATTACATAAATATGATGTCTTTACTAAATAGTTATAATAGTTATATTTCTGGTTCTGATAGCCTTTTAACTATGCACCAAAGCAGACTTGAAGCTGCTGAAAAATCAAATACTCAAATGACAACCTCTAATGAGAATGTATCTGAGTTTTTAAAACATTCTGTCGATCTAATTAGCGCAATTACATTAGCTTCAAACGAAACAAAAGCCAGTGCGGAAAGTAATGTTTCATTCAGTCGAATGATAATTATCGTCTCCAGTCTGTTGTCAATATTGGCAGCTATTGGTATTGCTGTTTGGGTTATTCAAACTATTCGCAAGCCTTTAGCAAATGTAAACTCTATGCTTCAAGTAATTGCTAAGGGTGATTTAACTCAACATATTGAAATTGAAAACAATGATGAGTTTGGCGAACTTTCAGGTTGGGTAAATGACCTAGTTGATAATTTACGAAACATTATCTTTGACATCAAAACTAATACCCATAGTTTATCGATCGCTGCAGAGCAAACCTCTGTTGTAACTAATCAAACAAGCAGTAATATTAATCAACAACGTATTCAAACTAATCACATTCTTGAATCAATGGAGCAAATGTCTTCAGCTGTTGAAGAAGTTGCTCAAAGTGCAAACAGCACTGCAACAGAAGTTGAGAAAGCGCATTCTGAAACTACAGCAGGCTCATCAATTGTAAGCTCAAATATTCAATCGATTAAAGATCTTGCTGGTGAAATTGACACTGCTGCTGAAGTTATTAATAAACTTGATGAATACTCTACGAGTATTGGTAATGTACTTGATGTTATTAGAGGCATCGCAGAGCAAACTAACTTACTAGCACTTAATGCTGCAATTGAAGCAGCAAGAGCTGGTGAGCAAGGTCGTGGTTTTGCGGTTGTTGCAGATGAAGTTAGAACACTTGCAAGCAGAACACAAGAATCTACTTCAGAAATTCAAGTCATGATTGAACGTTTACAATCAGGTGCTAATGAAGCTGTACAAGTGATGAAGAGTAGCAAAGATAAGGCTGCAATGAGTGTTGATGATATTCAGAAAGCGGGAGAGTTGTTAGCAACCATTACCGAAGGTATCACCATCATCAATGATATGAGTACTCATATTGCTACAGCAGCTGAAGAACAGGCTTCAGTAACAGAAGAAGTACATAAGAATGTAAACGCTATTGCTGGTATTGCAGACCAAACAGCAGTGGGTGCAGAGAAAACTATGGATTCTAGCGTAGAAGTTGCAGCGCTTTCTGAGAAGCTTAAAGATTCCGTTGGACACTTCAAAATCTGATTATCTACAAAATACAAACAGGAAGCGTTACCTTCCTGTTCTGTGCGCGATTACCGGGTCCTAGACCCGGTATTTTTTTGCTTAGAAAATAATATTATTTAAAACAATAAGCTGAGTATATCTTTAAGCTTTTCGGAATCTGTAGATTTTTGATTGATTAATCGAGTACAAATTTGATGTAATAATTTTTGCGACGACTTTTCTAAGCTGTTTATCTGACTTTGTAATTCAGAACTTTCGACTTTTAACTGATCTCGCTTAGCATGATTTCTTTGACTAATTTGTTGGTACAAGAATAAAAATCGGCCGATAATAACGTAGGGGAAATTCTTATTATTGACTGGACCATAACTTGCCTCATAGCCTCCCATCGGTAAATCTTTAATTTTAGCTTGATGAATCGTATCTGCACCAAACCAAGCACTAGTAAATCCTAATATGCTTCCACCAAGTGCACCTAACATAAAGCTAGCACCAGCCACACTAGCATCAACTGCAGCGCCAGCCACAGCACCTGCAATAGTAGCAGCAAGCACAAGTTCCTTTTTATTTAACCCCCAAGCATACCACTGCTCTGAATCAAATAAGTTTGGTGGTAACTGCATATCGTCTATAGATAAATTGGTGTTGAAATGTTTATAGTTTGCAAATAACGAGGATATTGCTTGATGTTCACGTTCAATCATCCATTTAATATATTGCTTTTCAAGCACAGGTTTCAATAGTTCAGCTTGTTGCTGAGATAAGACTTTTTGATTAACCTGGTAAAAACAAAGGTCCTCTACAAGTCTTGCAAGTAATGTAGCACTGTTGATTTTTTGTAGTTCTCTTTGACTTTTTAATGACTCGATGACAGTGTTTAAATGCTTAGTCCAATCTGGATTTAGATGTGAAAAAGCATTGAGCAGTTCAAGTTGTTTATCAAAGTCAGCATCCATAGGGTTAAAAACTCTAACCAATTTAAAATACTGGTGTAATGCACTTTTCCAAGGCTCTACATTTTCAGTTGTTTCAATAGGATTTATCAAGGCCATACTAGGCTGACCACTCCAACGAAGGATTTCCATCTCAGCTTCATATTCACTACCATAAGGTCTTGAACCATCGACAACATATAAAATCGCAGCTCCTTCGACTAAAGGCTTTAACAACTCAACTTCGTCGGGAAAATTGATTCTACACTGCTCATCGGCGACAAAGTCTGCAACAGCTTTTGAGCGTTGCTCAGCACTAGAAGCTCTTTCTTTTAACCAATCTAAAACCTTATGTGGTCGTTGAAAACCAGGAGTATCTATAAGTTGATAAGCATTTTGGTCATTGGCTACTTGATAGGCATCTGAATGAACGGTTGTTCCACTTCGGCCCGATATTTCAATAGAATCATTTTGAGACAGAGTTGAAACAATCGAAGATTTACCTTTATTCGGATGACCAACTACTGCGAAACGAGCAATATTCTTATATGAAGAGTTGTTTGGTGTGTTATTCACATTCAAGTCCTAATACCCTATTCTTTAGGCATGTATTTAATGGGTACATAGAGTTTCCATTTAGGAAGTTTGGTAATGAACCTCTGCCATTCATGTAAATGCTTAGTTTGTAGTTTTACTAACCCAGAACTGTCCCAGTCTACGGGTTGCACATAACCGTAGCCATTACTCAAATAATCGTCTAATTCACCTAAAGGAGGCTCCCAAGACTTTACAATGACAAGTTGCTCATCATCTAACTCTATAGTTTGATGGCGATTAGCAGCACTATTTTTATCAGTCAGCGACTTATTGCCCCCGATTAACTCCCAAACAGAAGTTGGGGTATTATCCCAGTTTAAACTTGTTATATCTTCAGGCAAATGATGAGAGACTACTGCAAGGTCTTCTTCAAAATTCGACAACGGTTTATTACAAGATATTTT
>JBLHLI010000225.1:0-4882 GCA_047618765.1 Enterobacterales bacterium
GGTAGTGTAACGTAACCTATTACCCTTGTATAAATACTTCAGGGGTATGGGGACAGCGTCCCCAAAAAAAGTGCACAATAGTGTATTTTTACTTGAAAATTCTAGCGGGATGTTCAGATACAACTTTATAGAGCTACTCGCTTGAAAACCACTTAAGTTATATCTGACCCTACTTTTGAGGACAGAATCGTCGACTAATTGAGCACGAGAAAACGCTGAGGTTGCAGGGAGGGATTTATTACGCTGTTGAGCGCGATGATAGTAAAAGTTATCCGCATTGATTTTCTTATGGCGACAAAAAGCCGCTATAGATAAATCACTTTTATTTTGCTCGTCAATCCATTCTAGCCATTGCTGTTTACTGATAGTCGCTTTCATGTGGCGCTCCGATAATAGTAGGAGCGGAAAGATTAACTGACATTATAGGCTTTGTGTAGAGTGTAGTTGGTTCGGCGCTTACAAAAGAAGCCTTCGACATCTAAAAATTATCTAATAAAGAAATTTAGCGCGTCTGTTTTTTGAATGATTTTTTTATTGCCTAGCTCAATAGTTAATAGACTAGCGTCGTCTTCAAGGTTTTCAAAGACTACACCCTTTTCAATGTGTTCATTCCAATAACCATCAGTAGCTATTTTTAAACTTCCATTTGATGGCATTTCTGAAGTAATTCTTTCCGGACGGAAAAATCTTCTAGCCTTTAAGCATTGCGTTAAGGTAGGGCTAAAAAAATCTGGAACATTTAATAAAGGTGAATTTTCTAAACGGTGTGGATTGTTTAACCACTCAATTTTTTGTTGATCTTTTTGAATACCTAAACGGCAATCACCAGTAAACCACCAATTGAACCTCAAGGTTGTTGTATCCATTACAAGCACCCCATAGCTAGCAATATCATGTAGATAATTTCGTTTAAGTCTTTTTTGTTTTTCGTGAAGAAAATAAAAAAGCATTTTTTCATTTTCATAAGAAGACGTTGAAATAATTTCTAACAAACAACTATGAGCCCAGTATTCAGAAAGACGCTTTCCGTTATCATCTATTCCTTCAATCAAATTTCCGCTTTGAACTTTCTCGGCAACATCAATTTCAACGACTATCAAATACTTTCCCGAGTATCCTATCGCAACAGCATCTCTATTTGCGATGCGGTCTCGGCCCTTCCTACTTTCCCATGTAATAATCATCGGTTTTCGCTATCATTGTGATTGGCGATTAATAATTTTTCGATGCGTTCTAATATTATCTCTTCACGATCACTATTCCCCTGAGCCTGACTTTCAACTGCATAGTTAAAGTGTTTATTTTCTAGCAGTCTAGCTAATTCATATGCAATATATAATCGAACGCTATCATCTGCTATCTTTATTTCTTCGATCAACTCTTCTCGTCCGTCAATCAAATGTAAGATATCTTCTATATCTTTACTCCATAAAGGGTCGTTATTTCCTCGACCTTTATAAGCTTCTAGTTTAGTGGCGATAAAGTAGACGGGGCTTATTAAACGAATAACTGTATCTGCATCTAAAGGATATTCTGTTGCCGTTTTCATAGCATCCACATACCAGAGATTGTAAAACCCTAAAAAATCTCTATCAGGCATAAAATCTACCCTTAAATCACCCAACATCAACGCACATATTGGACGATTCTCTCCCTGCTCAGGAATTGTACTTTTAAAACCATGATCTTTTAGTTTATTTGTCAGGCTCATGTAATCAACATAACTTAAGACGCTAACTATCAAGTCAACATCATTGGTATAGCGCACTTCCTCTTTTGTGAATTCATCGGTTAATAACAGACCTGTAGTGCAACCGCCAACAAAAGTCATTTCTTTACAGTACTTAGGCCCCAATGCTTTAGCAGTTTCGAGCAATATTTTTTTTAGAGCTGGTAAATTATTCATTATCTCTCAACCCCCAATTTTTCTGCTAACACCTCGCAAGCAAAGCTTGCTTCTCGTGGCCGACCCAATCTTATGGCATCAATTAATGCTAATAGACTATACATTTCAGGATCACGCCTAACAGCAAACGTTGCTGATTTAAATAATGGCTCGACTGCTTGCCCTTTGGTTTTACCATGTGCATCAGGCCATACCAATACAAACTCTCCTGCACTCATGAGTTTTTTATCTAATACTGGAGACGCAAACCCAGTAGCAATACCACGAGTTAATTCTCTGGGTTTAGCGGGAAAGACATATTTTAGACCATGAACAATGAAGGCAAATAATGCATCTACATTTACGTGAGGCACATTAAAACCCCTATCTTTTTTTATCAACCCTACGTCATAACAACGATTGAGCCCCAAGTTAATTTGAGATTTGCTAATGCCGGTCTCTTCTTCCAATGCTCGGGCAGTATAACGAGAGGCAAAATAATCATCTCTTATGGCTTCATTATTTAAAAGCGACCCATCCTGAAGATGTGAAATTTCGAGTACACCACCTTCCCAGTCCTGCCAATCATGCGGCCAAGCTTTTTCTGGAATTTTCTTTGCCAGCAACTTTTTTTGTTTGCTCAAAGAGACTAATTTTAATAGCAACCCTACATCTTGACTTTTCATTTGCACCTCACCACCTTTGTCCCGCGTCCTAGGACACGGGACAAAGGTCTCATGAGAGACGGTAAAAAGCAAGGATTTTTGTGATGCGCACTCTTATTCGCCATTTGAAGCCTCATACCTTCACATGGAAAAAACCACACACTACCGCTAACAGATACACTTCATACGTTGGTTACTGAGCGTATCACCGAATCTATCGACGGGCTTATCTTCCCATTATCTGAACCAAAAGCTGTAACTAGAATAAGTAGGGTCAGATACAACTTTATAGAGCTACTCGCTTGAAAATCACTTAAGTTATATCTGACCCTACTTTTGCGTTATGAGCCCTTTAGGTAATTGAGTTCATCTTTATAAGATATTGTAGGCTCATATAATTGGTGGTATCCCTTTCCTACAGCCCCTCTAAATTGAATTAGATTAGGCCTGTTACTACCAATTGATAGAATGTGGTCTATTGCAATACCAGGATATGGATCAATATAAACGATATCTTTAATTCCTAATTGATATGCTTTTTTAGCACATAGCTCGCAAGGGCTAGCCGTTGTAAATAATTTACCTCCTTCGATACCAGCCGTACCATATTTAGCCAGCTGAAGAAAAGCATTTTCCTCTGCATGCAATGACCTAGTGTGCACTTGATTACCTGAATCGTCCAAAGAGTTTTTAATGTCTTTAAAACAGTATGATAAATTTTTACCTTGGGTCCCTTCTTGCCCTGATATTTTTATTAACTCCCCTTTAGCTGCATTTCTAAAGTCTTTGTCATGTCTTTCATAAACACTATAAGTAATTTCATTAAAGTTATTAGCTAAGCCATTTAATGATCTTAAGTTACAAGGCACCTGTCCTTTTGCTACATCATTCCAACCAACAGATTTTATAGAATAACTTTCATCAGTAACAACTGCACCAACTTGTCGAGATATACAACCAGAGTTAACTTTTGCCGTATAAGCAATTTGCATGACACGCTCAAGATTTGTTGGAGATATTAAACCCGGATGTTTTATTAATGCTAAATACCAAGCTAATTGTGCTTTTAATACATTGTTATTATCAAGTTCATTTCTAGGATTGAATATATGAACATCAGATATCTCGATACACCTTTTGACATTTTGACTGATAAAATCGGCATCTTCTATTTTGGTTTTTCCTGACTCTCTTCGTTCTAGCTCATCAAATTCATCAACGGTATATTTATGTTCATTTTGTAGATACGCTTTACGATCTTCATTTGGAGCATTAATTGATATTAAATAAAATGCGGAATAACGATCTTTAAAGAATTTTGCTTCAAAAGGATTTCGAATTGCATCAACAACAATGAATGCTCCACTTACTTTTATTTGTCTGATATTTTTAATGCATCTATTTATTGTTTCGGGTAGATGAAATACTGATTCAGGTTCGAACGAAGCTACTTTAAAGTTAGATTGAACCTTTCCGGTTCTTCTAATTGAATTTCCAGCAGCTTGGTAAACTTTTATATATAGTTCGTTGTCGAGTCCTCTTAATTCTTTCTTGAAATCATCAGTAAATTTCCGGATCAATTTCATAAAGGAAAAGAATTTTGTTTTCTCTCGATCACTTAGTTCTAAGTTATCACTATGATCTAATATTTTATTTGATATTGATTTTAAAATTCCTTTTTTAGTAAAGCTAGAATGGAAGCTCCCTTTTTTTATTAATTCGTCAATTTTGTTTTTACTAACTTCGCTCGTTTGCTCTTTTATGAAGTCAGATGCTTGGGTGGCTGTGAGAGTCAATATATATGCGGAAATTAAATCACTAACTTTAATGGAAATGAATGAGTTGTAATTCTCTGTAATATAATGAGATGCAATTTCGTATCTTTTTGAATCTAAGTTGGAAAAAAATGATTCATTACCGTACTTTACATCTTCAACTTTTGGAAAGTCAGCTTTTTCATTTTCGAGAATGTTTGCAGCTGTAGTGCAGCCAGAGCCTGTTCTTCCGGTTAATCCTATAACAATAAATTTACTTCGCTCGTGAAAAAGGCTTGAAATCATTGCATTGTTCTTTGTATTAGACAATTGTTAACTCCATAAATAGAAATGTTTGGGCTCATAAGTGTGGGGGTCAGCGGCATCCGGGGACACTATACTTAATTACAAAAATAAGTAGGTATAGTGAGCTTCCCCCAAAATAAGTACAAAATAAGTAGGGTCTACCATCGTATTATGTAGATGGCGGCCTCTATTAAAAAGCGGTAAACTGTTTTTGGACGGAGGTGTGGCTCTTGGGGTCAATGGCGTGTGAAAGCACGCTCGTTCTATCTTGA
>JBLHLI010000226.1:0-4876 GCA_047618765.1 Enterobacterales bacterium
GAAAATAGCACTATTTTCTCAGTTGCCATTGAGCACCCAATTTTATTTCTCCCTAACTTTAAATATCAACGAACAGATCTAGATGTTAATTCATCGACGACATTGAGTTCAGAGATTAACTTTGGAGGTATAACATACCCTTCTAACACACCTTTAGAAAGTCAAATTGATTTAAGTCACTCTGATTATATTATGTATTATGAAGTACTGGATAACTGGGTTTCACTCGACTTAGGAATCACAGTGATGAATTTTGATGGCAACATCAATATTAGCTCAACAGGCCTTGAAAGTGATGTCGAGTTCGATGAGTTCGTTCCAGCTCTATACGGTAAAGCTGATTTTGAGTTACCTTTTACCGGTTTTTATACCGGAGCGGAAGCTTCTGTTTTAAGCATTGGCGACGGCTCAATATCTGATTATAAAATCTATCTAGGCTGGGAAAGTGATTTAGTGATTGGCGCTGAAATTGGCTACCATAATTTTGAAGCTGATTGGGAAGGTTTTGAAAACTCAGATGGAAACATTTCTTTTGAAGGCTACTATGCAACAGTAACCCTTCACTTTTAAGTCAATTTTTATTTGATACTTTATTCATACTTTATTCATACTTCTGATTCCAAGGAGCTACTTTAAACAACAGCAGCATTCCTGGTATCGCAAGCAACATACAAATCAGAAAAAATTGAGAATAACCAACCGCTTCAATTACAAAGCCTGAGCTTGCAGTTGCCAACACTCTGGGTATTGCAGCCAAACTTGTAAGCAGAGCAAGTTGAGTAGCCGTGAATTGTTTTGATGTGCTTCTAGCCATAAAGGCTATAAGAGCAACACTACCAAGACCAACTCCCAGATATTCCAGACCAGTGGCAAGGATTAACATAGGGTAGTTGTGGCCAGCTTCGGCTAATAGATAATATCCAAATATAGAACTTATTTGAACCAAACCAAATAGCCATAAACATTTGTTTATACCTAGTTTGATCATCAAAATACCACCGATTAAAGTACCAGCGAAAAGTGCTCCAACTTTTGAAAATTTAGCAATGGTCCCAATTTCATCAAGCTCAAACCCCATATCCATAAAAAATGGTGTCTCAAGTGCCGTTGCCATATTGTCACCAAGTTTATAACAGAAGATAAACAGTAAAATAAGCAAACCCGATTTCCAACTATCACCCCTTGAGAAAAACTCTCTAAAAGGCTCTATAACGGCATCTTTCATAGTTGCAGGAGTATTTTCAATTTTGTTTTCAGGAATAAAAAAGGTGGTAATAATACCAACAAGCATAAATGAAGCCACAACCATATGAACCACTGACCAAGGAATTAAGTCGGATAAAATAAAGGCAAGGGAGCCAGGTATGAAGGAGGAAAATCGATAGGCACTTGTAAACAATGAACTGCCTATTCCCAATTCATCATCGGGCAACAACTCACGTCGGTATGCATCAAGGACAATATCCTGACTACCACTAAAAAATGCGATAAGCGCAACAAAAACCATTATAATCTCAAGGTCTTCAGTAGGTGAAAACATACCAAAAGTTGCCATCAATAATAATAGCGGCACCTGGGTAACTAACATCCAACCACGCCGTCGACCTAAAAATGGAAAAGTGTACCTATCCATTAAAGGCGACCAAAGAAACTTAAAGGTATAGGTTATAGACAGAAGCCCAAATAATCCTATGGTCGATAAATCCAAGTTAAAGCTTCTAAGCCAAGCAGGAACAAGTGCATATACCAAATAAAGAGGAAGCCCTGAGGAAAACCCAGTAAAAATACAAATTAGCATCCGCTTATTAAAAATAGCTTCTTTAAAGGTCTTAGGTGCTTGCGTAGAAGCCTCTATATTTTCAGCCATGATGGTCCTTATTTTTTAGTCTTTAGTCTTTAGTCTTTAGTCTTTAGTCTTTAAAAGTCTGAATCAACAGATAGGACAGAAAGCGAAGGTGCATACTGTATATTCAGCAGGTCTCTGCTGCAAGGATGCAGCAGCGAAGCACCCTCAAGGGGCATCGAGACCTACAAGGACGTATTTACGGCGTCCAGCAGAATAAATAGTATGCACCTGAGTTCCAGCACCTTACTCGCAAAAAGGTATCAATAATCAATCCATCATCAGATTTATCAGCATAACAGAATTACCCCATCCATAAACGATAACTTTATCTAAAGCATCCATTTAGTTAATTAGCATATTATCAAATGAAATAATTAAATGATTCTCACTGAAATTAAGCCCATATAAATTTTGACAGACACCAGAATATATTCAAAAAATCTACATTAAATCCTCAAAGAAATGATCCCCATCAAGATATTAGAAAAAAGAAGTGATAAAATAAAACCATGACATCAACAACCAATCAATGGACAATTTTAGGCAATGGAGCAATAGGCCATTTATTAGCCTGTCAATTTGCTCAGAATAAAATTCCAGCTACATTAATCAGTCGCACAAAACCCCCAACAACAAACGCCGAAGTCAACTATCAGTTTAATGATGAAGTTAGCAAGTACTCACTTAATATCCAAACAGTAGCAGATTGCAAAGCAGTAGAAAATTTAGTTTTAACTGTAAAAGCACATCAAGTAGAAGCAGCAATCAATGATATAAAAGCAGCATTAAAACCAACAAGCAAAATCTTTTTATTGCAAAATGGAATGGGTACACTAGAAAAAGTTACAGAGTTATTGAGTGATATTATTGACCCAAGACAGATATATCCAGGAACTAATACCCATGGAGTTTATTTATCAAAAAATGCAACAGGAATGTTACAGGTCGTTCATGCAGGCTTTGGAAACATAGTAATAGGGAGTAACTATCTTGTAACAGAAAGGCATAACCGCCCAAACAGTATTCACGACTTAAAGGAATTAGCCTTAGGGGTATCCTGGGTTGATGATATTGAACAAAAACTATGGCTGAAGCTTGCTATCAATGCTGCAATAAATCCCCTAACAGCAATTCAACATTGCTTAAATGGCGAGTTGTTACGAAAAAAGGCTCTGAAGCAACAAGTAGAAACCTTATGCAATGAATCCTCAAACCTATTCAGTAAAATTGGCATTGAAATTCAACAAGAACAATTAATAGCTGAGGTTTTTGATGTTATTGTAAAAACAGCCGATAATCAGTCGTCAATGCTGCAAGATGTAATATCTGGTAAAAGAACAGAAATAGACGCCATTACCGGCTATTTACTTAAAAAATCAAAAGAGTTGGAAGTATTGATGCCAGAACATAATAAGCTTTATCAGAGTATTAGTTGTTTATAAATGCCTTTCTTAACTCAAGAGGGTAAAGATTTATGTCACATTAAATATGATTTATTTGAACTATATCACACACATTTTAAAGAGTTTTTTTGAATATGCATTATACTATTGATCAAGTATCCCGATATCTAGGTAAATGAGATAGTTTTTTGGCTGAAAATTGACACGGACAAACAAATGAATAATCAACCACGATTTCCTCTAGCATCTATTGTTACTATAGTATTTTTTATCGCTGCCACAGCATTAAGTTGGTGGTTGTTAAATCAAATAAATAGTACAACAGAATTACTCTCTCCAGCGATAGTACTTATTCTACAGATTGCACTTATTGTAGGTGTTATTTTGGTAGTGATATTAATCATTAACCAATTGCGAGCGCCACTGAAAGCGAAAGCTAACAATCTAGCAATGCAAAAAATAATCGATAATGCTACAGCAGATACAGAACAAACTCGCAGCGCCATTATACGATTAAGACAGATCCTAGAACCCGAGCAAACGGCACTTGCAATAAGCATCGCAACCCTACTCGATAAATTATTATCAACGATTAAACATGTTCGAGATGAGCAAGAAGTTGATCAAGAACATCATTTAAATGAAACAAAGGCGGTTTCAGAATTAAAAACAAAACATGACCTATTAGTTAAAGCACCACATTCACGTTCAGAATTTCTTTCTAGAATGGGTGATGAAATTACCATGCCGATGAAAAGCCTTGATGATATGCTAACACTACTAAAGAATATGGAGCTTGAGAATGAAACTCGAGATTTATTAGTCATTGCAACTCATAGCGCCCACTCATTAATTGAAAACCTAACTAATATACTGGCATTTTCAAAATTAGATGCTCAGCGACTTATATTAAATAAAGAACCACTTAATGTCGCAGAGACTGTAGCATCGGTTATCGAGCAACAAGAATCTATAGCCTTATCCAGAGGCTTATTGATAGAAACTCATATAAATCCCGATGTTCCAGAAATAATAACTAATGATAAAAACCAGATTGTTAAGGTATTGAGTAATCTAATTAGTAATGCAATCCGATTCACAGACCGTGGCCAAATCCAAGTAGTTGTGGATAATCACCAGCAAGATGAGTCAGCAAGCTCTAAGAATAAATTAATAAGATTCACCATTATAGATACTGGCATTGGAATTCCTGATAGTGCCCTTTCAGGCCTATTTGATTCTCTTGAAGCAGACACCACTCTAGTCAATAGTAGCTTTACAGGTCGCCTACGTCTCATAGTTAGTAAGCAGCTGTGTGAACTTATGGGCGGTGAGATTGGCGTAAGGTCTATTCAAGGAACAGGTAGTCAATTTTGGTTTACTGTTGATCTTTAAGGCCAAGCCCAATACACTTTCCCTGTTTTATTGACTTATCAGGATAAACTTACTTAAACAAAAGTTTAGTTTGTCCATAAATACTCCATTTTATTCAGGAAAATGACTTTGCTAGGATCTATAAAAAACTTAAGTTTATATTCTAAACTACTCTTTTCAGTCTTTATTATTGCAGCTGTTACCTTTTCTTTTACGTTATATGCAGATCAACAAACTAATGCTGATGAAGTAC
>JBLHLI010000227.1:0-4834 GCA_047618765.1 Enterobacterales bacterium
GGTGGTCAACAACGATTTGAACCACTCAACAGTTGGCCAGACAACGGTAATCTTGATAAGGCAAGGCGCTTGCTGTGGCCTATAAAAATGAAGTATGGTGAAACACTTTCTTGGTCTGATTTAATGGTGTTAGCGGGTAACGTGGCACTTGAAAATATGGGCTTTGAAACCTACGGATTCGCCGGCGGCAGAGCTGACGATTGGGAACCAGATTTAGTCTATTGGGGTCCTGAGATTGAAATGCTCGCAAGTGATCGTGAAGACCGTGAGGGTAAATTACAGCGCCCACTCGGTGCAACTCATATGGGCTTAATATATGTAAATCCTGAAGGTCCTAAAGGTGTACCAGATCCTATAGGTTCAGCAAAAAATATTCGTGTTGCTTTTGCACGTATGGCAATGAATGACGAAGAAACTTTAGCCCTTATTGCTGGCGGCCATACCTTTGGTAAAATGCATGGCGCTCATAAACCTAAAGACTGTGTTGGTGTAGAACCAGCGGCTGCAGATATTAAAGAGCAGGGTTTAGGATGGAAAAACAAATGCGGCAAAGGCCATTCAGAAGACACAGTGACTAGTGGTTTAGAAGGAGCATGGACACAAGCACCAACTCGCTGGACTTCACTCTACCTAACTAACTTACTTAACTTTGAGTGGAAGCAAACGCGCAGCCCTGCGGGCGCGATCCAATGGATCCCAACTGATGAATCATTGCATAAAGTAGTGCCAGACGCACATGTGAAAGGTAAATTTCATGCACCCGTGATGACCACCGCAGACCTTGCGTTGAAGTTTGATCCTGAGTACCGAAAGATTGCTGAACGTTTCTTAGCAGATCCGAAAGAGTATCAACTTGCGTTCGCAAAAGCTTGGTACAAATTAACTCATCGAGATATGGGACCTAGACGAAACTTCTTAGGTAATGAAGTACCTGAAGATATCAAGATATGGCAGGATCCTATTGCCGAAGGTACAAAGTCAACAATTAATAGCAAGGATATTACTAAGCTCAAAGCAAAAATACTCGATTCAGGTTTGACTATACCAGAACTGGTTAGAACAGCTTGGGCCTCTGCTGCCAGCTATCGAGAGTCTGATATGCGCGGCGGAGCAAACGGTGCACGCCTAGCCTTAACACCTCAGAAAGATTGGGCGGTAAATAACCCTGCTGAAATTTCAAAGGTAGTTAAAGCGTTAAAAAATATTCAGGAAGAAGCTAATGGTGGCTGGTTTAATAGCGATCAAGTTTCACTAGCAGATCTCATCGTTTTAGGTGGTGCTACAGCAATTGAAAAGGCAGCTAAAGATGCAGGGCATGATATTGATGTTCCATTTATGCCTGGACGGGGTGATGCAAATCAAGCGCAAACTGATGTTAATTCTTTTTCATTGCTAGAATTAAGTGCTGACGGTTTCCGTAACTATTTTAGCGTAGCAGACAGTTATAAATCTCCAACTGAAATGCTAATTGATAAAGCCGACCAACTTGATTTAAGCGTACCTGAAATGACTGTGTTGGTAGGTGGTCTTCGAGCGTTGGATGCAAATCATAGTAATGTAAAGCACGGCGTATTGACAACAAAGCCCGGTACCTTGAGTAATGACTTTTTTGTGAACTTGTTGGACATGTCTACTGTTTGGCAGAAATCATCTCAAGAAGGCGTTTATGAAGGCATTGACCGCAGTACAGGAAAAACCAGATGGACAGCAACTTCTGTTGACTTAATCTTTGGTTCAAACTCAGAGTTGAGAGCTGTCTCAGAAGTTTATGCTTTTGAAACATCAAAGGATAAATTCGTAAATG
Source organism: Enterobacterales bacterium (assembly GCA_047618765.1). Classification (GTDB taxonomy): domain Bacteria; phylum Pseudomonadota; class Gammaproteobacteria; order Enterobacterales. The sequence continues at coordinate 1,805 of JBLHLI010000227.1, forward strand.
ACTTTGTTGCTGCTTGGGTAAAGGTCATGAATGCTGACAGATAAATTACATTATCTTTTATAAGCGGAAAAATAAGGCTGTCCCTTTATCAAAGGTGGCAGCTTTTTTGATTCTACGTCAAAATCAATACTTGTCACTATTGAAGTAAACCTGAACGGCAGGTGATCGAACAGGCTGCGAACACAGCGGTCATAAGGGGTTTCATTCTGGATGGTGGCTAACAGTCACTTAGAAGACATACAGAATAGACACCCTCCGACTTATAGGCTGGACCTTCCGACTGCATGATGAAGTTGATTCGGTGATGCCTCCGGGCTGCTTGCTGGATGGTTTCTGGAATTTTCTGCAGTCATCATTCAGGAAATGTGTCACCTAAGTATTCAGAATGAAGTCTCTGGCATGAACAATACTCTCAAACTCATTCAAGCTGATGACTTACAATCAAACACTTCTCAATCAAATTATTAAACATCATTACGCTGAATTTCAGAAGCTTATGGAGGCACAAAACCGTCCATTACCTAAATATATGCAAAAGGTATTTGATGAACATTTAAGATGTGGGCTAGACGTATGGCTGACAGTGCTGAGTTTTCCATTCCAGTTAAGGCTTTTATTCGCTTATTTTGTAGTCGTTTATTAATCAGTAATGTTATCTAAGTGGTTGATTAAAAATAATATAACTCATACCCTCCACTATTTATTGGTTCTATTTATCAATTGTATATATTTTCACCATCGATTGTCACAACGGTCTTCGATAATAGAATTAAATTGTTACAGGGTGCCAGAACACTTCTAGATAGTTGAACCAAAACCAGTTGGCATGGTTGTTACTGCTAATCTTTTGGTTACTTAGACTGATTTTGAAATTTTGCGTACTAGTGGTTCATTCATGGATGAGGCCGTTACAATATAAGCTATTTAATTACATCAATGAATATGTGCCTGTGACTGTGACTGTGAGTACAAACTAATTTTTAAGCTCACATAACTTGACCTTTTTTCAAATGATACTATATATAACAAGAGAAGAAAGTATTGTTTCCATCATCTTTGCTCTTTGAATCAACAGTCATGTTAATATAAAGGAGGTCATTAACTATGAAATATTTAGCCCTATTGTTAACTGCATTTACATCGCAATGTTTCGCCCAGAGTACGCCGTCTGAATTTGCTGAAATGACCTTTCAGGAGTTGTTTGATCAAAGTATTGATGAAGACAATATCAATAAAGGTCTAATGACCCCTTGGATATTGAGCTATCAATTGAAAAACGTGAAATTTAAAGGTTATCTTGATGATACCAAAGTACTGAGTTTTGATGATGTGTTATGGAATGGACCAGGTGAAGTACGTACTGATAAAAATTTCCCTGTTTTACCTACAGATATCCATCAAGAGGCACATATCATTACTCTAGGATATCAGTTCAGTCAAAGTTGGCATGGGCATATTTCCGCTCCCTATATCAAACAAGAAACCGATCACATCAGTATTGTTAACAACTATGATTTTTTTGTAATTAATACTGAAGGATTCGGAGATACCTCAGTTTCAGTTAGCTATAACTGGTACAACGCTGGTGTAGACTCATGGCGATTTTCATTCGGTTTGAGCTTTCCGACTGGGTCGATCACTGAAGTAGGGGATACACCTCGAGAGGCAGGTGACCAGCAGCTTCCTTACACAATGCAACTGGGCTCAGGCACCTATGATATCCCCCTCGACTTAAGTTATCAAAATAGTGGTTCACATAATTATAAAGTGGGTATGTCCGCCAAAATAAGAACAGGCACCAATAATCGAGATTACCGCCTTGGCAATAATTTTCGACTTTATGGTCGTTATAAAATTGAGCTATCTTCGAAACTCCAAACTTATGCTGGGCTAACTTATCAGTACAGTGATAATATCCATGGTCAGGATGATTCTTTATTAGTTAATTCACCGTTTCCCTATCCTGCAGGAATCACCAACCCTCAGCTTTATGGCGGTAAAAAAATTAATGCTCGGTTGGGACTAGTCTGGCAATTGTCCAAGGGTTATCAACTCAATGTAGAAATAGGCAAACCTGTTTATCAATATCTCAATGGGCCACAACCTAAAGAGCACTGGAACACTGCTATCTCTATTTCAAAAACAATGTAATGCAAACCCACTTCTTTACAAATTATAAGCGCTATCTTATCGTTTTTTCATGTTTATTATTTAGTGTTACAGCCAACGCTTCGACTTCTTTAAGCAAAGAAAAAATGTTAAAAGCGGCTTATTTATTGAACTTTAGTAAATATATTGAATGGCCAGGTACAGGGAAGAATCAATTGGTTTCTACAATTTCGATTTGTGTAGATGAATCGCCTGAATTTATTGAGTTTTTACGCAAAATGATTGGCAACAAACGGTTTGGTAAGATGCAACATGAACTAAAAGTATTATCATGGGATACAGCAAGTGAATGTGAATTGCTCTATGTGACGGAGAGTAAAAAGTTTGGTGCTGTGGTAGCTAACGGTGTCGTTATAGTAGCTGATTCAGAACAGCTTAATTTCCCTGGTGCCGCCATCACTTTTTATGAGGAAAATAGAAAACTGCGTTTTGAAATTGATCTGAACAGTGTCAAGGCACTTAAGGTTACTTTCAGCTCTGAATTATTGAAACTGGCTAGAATTAAATGATGAATGTTGCGAAAAAGAAGAAAATAGGTTTTTTTCATAAGCAACTAATCACTGTGGTGGGAATTAATACTCTCTCATTACTCATGATGTCAGTCTTGTTATATTCGAATTTTATTACTGATTATAAAACGAATATGATTAAAGTGATGGGGAGCAAGATCACTTTGTTGGTCGCTTCCAGTAGCTCGGCATTATTGTTTGATGATAAGCAAGCGGCCATAGATATATTGTCTACCCTCGAACAAACTAATGATATTCGGTATGCACAAATTTACGATACTGATAAGCAATTATTTGCTGGATATAAAAGTCCAGGACAAACTATTGATATGGCCCTTGAAGACTTTCAGAA
>JBLHLI010000228.1:0-4801 GCA_047618765.1 Enterobacterales bacterium
CTGCTGCTCTTCTGATGTCAACTCCCGCCAAGCGCTACCGATACCCCACCAAGTAGGAAATAAGATTCGAGTCTGAGTCCAACAAAGAATCCAAGGGATTGCTCGAAGGCTGGTTTTAATTGCCCCGCCGGTGCGTTTTGTTGGCCGTGAACCAATTTTCAAATGGTGCAAAAAGCTGTAGGGAGTGGCCAATTCAATAACATTCAAGAAATCAGGATCTTGAATTTTATTAGAATACTTTTCTCGCGTTAAAGCAGATAACTTATTCAAGGCTGGTGAATGTTCCACAGTATTTTCTTTAAAATCTTCTAACTGATTTAAGATAGTTTGCACTTGCTTAGAAAACACCTGTTCACTTCCAAAACTACGAGCAACCATTTCCCCTTGAATGGTTGCTTTAAATGTAGTGATTGCAGATTTTGGCCACCAGCCAGTTTGTTCTTTAATAGCTCCCCCACCACGCTCAATAGAGCCTCCAGAACCATGGAAGAATACTGGGGTCAGTGCAAATTTTTTGAGAGTAGTTTCAATATCAATAAGTGCCGTTGATATCATTACACGGCTTGGAAGTACCCCGTTCTCTTTCGATGAGTCAGAATAACCAACCATAACTTCAAAAAGACTTCCCCAATCATTGCTATGTTTTTGCACAACGGCTGGTTTTTTTTCTAAGTAGTTAGTTAAAATTTCTTTTGCCGACGTTAGGGCTTTTTCATTTTCAAATAGAGGCACCACTGGAATATTATATCCTCCCAATGTTTGGAGGGTAAGCTCTAAACCATTAGCCACATCGCTGGCATCTTCTACCATGCTCAAGACAAATCCTCTGACATACCACTTTTCGTCAAAGCCTTTAGATATATCCTTCAACGCTTTGAGCATTTTTACGATCGGGTAATCTTCATTCGCGGCAAGCGCTTGTTTAACAACAGCACTGTCTTCACGTATTTCTAAAGCCACAACAAGGGCAGGAAAAATCCATATAATTCGTTCAATAGCAGCCAATTCCGGAGAAGATGCATTAATGGTTTCCTTATATAAACTGAAAACTTCAGAAAAACTCTTTTTAAATTGACTTATGCGTGTGCCATCATTGTTTTTTAGATGCTTAATCAATTGCACCTGTTTTTCTAATAATTCGACCTGATATAACAGATTATCTATTTCTGTGTCATTGATGTACTTGAGCAGTTCTATAGTTTTCTGTAACTTTTTTTCAATATATTTAATCAGTCGCTTCCGAGACATTCTAAGACTAGCGACAAGCGTTTTCTCATTCACGCCTGGATGACCATCCTTATCACTGCCAACCCAGGTTCGAAATGCAACATTGACTCCTTGAGATGAAAAATTAACAATGCTATCTAAAATTTCTTCTTTTAAAATATAAGAATAAATATTATTTGCTTCTTCTGCGACGCTCGGCTTAGATTTACGGGCAAGTGCAACTTTGAGTGATATAATGAGTAAATGATAAAGTTGCTGTTCAATAACGTTATCATTGGACTGCAAGCGTTTTATTAACAATAACTGTATTGATTCAAACAATCCCAAAATTTCTGGACTACGAGCTTCTGTAGGATGAGCAGTGAGCACAAAGATAATTTTCTGAGGCACCTTTTCTGGTATTTGTATCTCTTTGTGTTCAAGTCGATAGGCTCGATAGGCCGTTTCACAGCGATTAATTAATTCCAACATCAGAGCGTAGCTATTGCATAATTGATGTATCTGCTCAGTCTCAAAATCTTTAAAATTTGTAAGGTGTTTATCAAGTGATTGATAAACACCTTCGGCTGATTCCGAACGCAAGGATTTCATCTCGTGACGAATACCCTCTATGAGTTGAAAAGTATGCTCTCCATATTCTGCTCGAATAGCCTTTCCTAACAGCGATACCGACCATGATACTAGGTCAGTAAGTTCTTTTGAAATTGAGTCCTGTGAGTTCATGTAATAGATTCTTAAAGTGCTAGCTTTTCAATAGTAATGTATAGAAATCATAAACACTATTTAGTTTAAAGTCGAATCTAAAAAAATATATCTAAAGTATCATCACTATATAGGTCTGATACTTCAGATGCTCCAGACTTAGCTTTATTATCCTATGAATAAAAGGTAGTCACTTTTTTCCTAATTCTCTGACTAACTGTAACTCAAATCTTTAAAAAAAGGCTTGGTATCCCTTTTCAGTTTTTAATGATGGGAGTTGCTGGCATCATTATTGTCATTTTATTTGTGAATAAATATATTGGTTCCTGAGTATTAAATTTCAGAAAACTCAATGGTCCCATTGTATTCAAAAGAGACTTTAGGGGTAAATCCGATATTTTTCTAATGGTATGGTTGTGTTTTTTATGGTATCAATTCAATCACGGTATTAAAGTAGTAGTCATGCAAAATGAAAAAAATCATTAATCCTATTCTTAAAGGTTTTAACCCTGATCCTAGTATTGTAAGGGTTGATGATGACTTTTATATTGTAACCTCAACATTCGAATGGTTTCCTGGATGTCAGATCCACCATTCAAAAGACCTAATTAATTGGCAGCTTATTAATCGTCCATTAAATAAATTATCGCAACTTGATATGAAAGGAGTCCCCGACTCTTGTGGCGTATGGGCCCCTTGTTTAACCTATAATAATGGTCTTTTTTACTTAGTCTATTCAAATGTAAAAAGCTTTAATGGTGTATGGAAAGACACACCTAACTATGTTGTCACCGCAACTAATATCAATGGCCCCTGGTCTAATCCTACGTTTATTAATGCCAGTGGCTTTGACGCCTCTTTATTTCATGACGATGATGGTAAGTCTTATTTCGTAAACATGTTAATCGACCACCGCAATGGTAAATTATTTGGTGGTGTAGTCTTACAAGAATTTGATGCCATAGAAAAAAAACTTCTAGGAAAAATACATTACATATTTACTGGAACAAATCATGGTTGCACAGAAGCACCTCATCTGTATAAACGAAATGGTTATTATTATTTAATGACTGCCGAAGGTGGCACTGGTTACGGACATTGCATTACATTGGCCCGTTCAACATCTATCTTCGGCCCTTATAAAGTACATCCAGAAAATCCAATAATTACTGCTAAGTATTCACCTGAGAATTATCTACAAAAACAAGGACATGGTGATCTTGTTGAAATGCAGAACTGCGAATGGTATTTAGTATTCTTAACAGGCCGACCATTAACTAAGTTAGGTCGTTGTATAACAGGTCGTGAAACTGCAATCGAAAAAGTAGAATGGAGAGACGACAACTGGTTGTATCTTGCCTGTGGTGGAAATGTAGCGCGTAAAGAAGTAGAGGCTCCGCTACTGTCTGAACATTCTTTTTTAGAAACAAAACAACGAATAACTTTCATTACTTCAACACTCGATATAAACTTTCAATCGCTTCGTGTCCCTATGAGCGATGACTGGGTAAGCTTAGAACAACGAACAGGTTATTTACGCCTTTATGGTAGAGAATCATTAAGCTCTTGTTTTGAACAAAGTATGATAGCTCGCCGTGTTCAAGCACATCATACTATTGCCTATACATGTTTAGAGTTTTCCCCTGAAAACTTTCAGCAAATGGCAGGGTTAGTTTGTTATTACAATACAATCCATTATCACTATTTACATATTTCAGGTGATGATTTTGGTGCCTATTCTGGACGAAAATTCATTAATATCAGCAGTTGTGACAACCATACGACAACAAGCCCATTAGACCAACCTATTGAAATATCAAATAGCACTAAAATTTATTTAAAAGCCGATTTCAATGGTAAAAATTTACAGTTTTACTTTGCAACCCAAGCGATACAAGACAAACCTATTTGGAAAAAAATAGGCCCTGAATTAGACGGAAGTATATTATCTGACGACTATGTGGCCCATGAAAAAAATTATTTTAATCCTTGTTTTACCGGTGCTTTTTATGGATTAGCCTGTCAAGATCTCTCAGGTAGTAATTCTTTGAAAAAAGGCTTACATGCAGATTTTAGTTTTTTTGATTACCAAGAACTTGATTAGATCTTACGAAATTTAATACATTTAGAACATAGAGACAAGTCACATGATACCTAATAAAAATATGTCCGAACAAAACAACCCTTCAGATTCATCGAATAAAACTCTTGTTTGGGATCTACCAATACGAATATTTCATTGGCTGTTGGTAATACTCATACTCTCTCAGTGGCTAACAGCGGAAATACTAGAAGACACCATCAACTGGCATCTTATCGGTGGCTATATATTACTTGGACTAGTATTTTTCAGGTTGCTATGGGGCTTTATTGGAACACCCTATGCACTCTTTAAGAATTTTTTGTTCCCACCCAGAACCATCATAAATTATGCAGCGTCACTGCCAAACCGAAAATCAACCGTCTATGCAGGACACAACCCTCTTGGCGGTCTCGTCGTATTGTTGATGCTGGTATTGATACTGCTTCTAACGATCAGTGGCCTTTTTATGGATGACGAGATATTGACCTCTGGACCCTATTTTGGAGTGGTATCTGAGTATTGGCAGCAAACCATGTCCACGATTCACCATACGAGCTTTGATATTCTGAGCATTCTCATCGGCTTACATATTGCTGCAATTATTTTTTATCGGTTATTTAAAGGTCAGAAATTAGTCTCAGCAATGTGGCATGGTTATAAAAATGCAGCAGCTGTGGGAATAAAAAAGCAGAGAATTGTTCTTGCTATGGTCGTTGCAAGTATTATTGCTCTAGCAGTATACGTTCTTGTGTATGTTTTACCGCCACAAGATTTAGAAATGTATTATTA
>JBLHLI010000229.1:0-4800 GCA_047618765.1 Enterobacterales bacterium
AATAAAGAATGGGTTCGAAATGCACTTGCTGAATATGTAGAAGAAGAGTTAGGACATCAAGAATGGATATTAAATGATATAGAAGCCTGTGGCTTTGACAAGGAAGAAGTTCGTCATAGTCAACCCTCAACTGCTGCAGAACTTATGGTTTCCTATGCTTATGACATGATAAACCGAACTAATCCAATGGGATTTTTTGGCATGGTCCATGTACTTGAAGGAACGAGCATAACCATTGCTGATAATGCTGCAGGAAAAATTGCCGAAGGTCTCGCCCTACCCCAAGGCTGTTTTTCATACTTAACATCCCATGGTGCTCTTGATATAGAACATGTAGCGTTTTTTAAAGACTTGATGAATAAGGTTGATGACATTAATGATCAGAATCAAATCATTCACTGTGCAAAAGTGTTTTATAAACTTTATGCAGATGTATTCAAAAATATATCAACAGAGCGAAACCTAGTAAGAGCATTTTAAAAGATAGGATCTTAGATGAGTTTAAAAAACAAAAATATTATTCTTACGGGGGCCACGGGAGGCCTTGGAAAAGAAATCGCTAAACAGTTAATCACTGAAGGTGCGAATTTGCTCCTAACCGGAAGACATAAGGATTCTTTAGAAAAAATTAAATCTGAGCTAGCTTCCTTAGCTACTGTAATCGGTACTGTAAATTGCTTTGTCTGTGACATCAGTAAATCAGCTGACCAACAATCGCTGTTCAATCATTGCCAATCAATAGATTTTGAGACGGATATATTAATTAATAATGCTGGTGTTAATGAATTTTCATTATTGGAGGATAGCGATGGTAGTGAGTTTGAAAACATTATTCTCACAAATCTCTTAGCACCAATTTCTTTAACCCATACTTTTCTTCCAATACTTCGAGAAAGAGATGAAGCAACAATTGTCAACATAGGCTCTATTTTAGGTAGTTTAGGATTGCCAGGCTACTCAGTTTACAGTGCATCAAAGTATGGACTTCGTGGTTTTTCTGAGGCCTTACGCCGAGAGTTAGCTGATACTTCTGTACGGGTTTTGTATTTTGCACCGAGAGCAATCAATACCAAGATGAATTCATCCGCTGTACAAAAAATGAATGTCGAACTGGGCTCTGCTAGTGATGACTCTTACACAATTGCAGCAGAATTAATTAAAGCCCTAGCTAATCGAAATATAAAACAAAAACTTATTGGTGGCCAAGAAAGATTCTTTACTCGATTGAATGGCCTGTTCCCAAGCCTTGTTGATAAAGCTTTAAAGTCACAGCTTAATATTGTTAAAAAATATTCGAAAGAAAACAAACCACTTTAAATAATTCGGAGAAACACTTATGAAAACCCAGTCAAATATCATCATTTTATTATTCCTAGCAGTATTCATCAACCCGGCTGAATTGTTTGCTGATGCAGTTACTGATTTAGCTGATATGCAAAAACGTTGGGCAACTGTCAATTACACAAAAAACTCAAAAACCAATAGAAAAATATTTAAACAACTCATTAAAGACTCTATTAAGCTAGCTGAACTATATACAGATTCCGCTGAAATAAATGTTTGGACCGGCATCATCAATTCAAGTTATGCAGGTGTTGCATCAGGTCTAAGTGGTTTATCTTATGCTAAAGATGCGAAAGTCTATTTTGAGAAAGCTATAAAGATTAATGGCGATGTATTGAGTGGCTCTGCTTATACAAGTCTGGGCATACTATATTCTAAAGTTCCTGGTTGGCCAATTGGATTTGGCGACGAAGATAAAGCCTTGGAATTATTGCAAAAAGGCTTAGCAATTAATCCTGATGGCATTGATAGTAACTACTTTTATGCTGATTATCTCTATGAACAAAAGCAATATAAGGAAGCTAGAACATTTTTAGAAAAAGCCTTACAAGCACCCGTTCGTCCAACACGACCAAATGCTGATAAAGGTAGGAAAGAAGATATTAAAAAATTACTAGCTGAAATTGTCGATGAATTAGATTAGGCTGCATTATGAGAATTTTATTAGTAGAAGATGACCAATTACTCGCTGAAGGCATGAAGACTTGTTTAAAGAGAGAAGGCTTTACCGTTAATCACCTTGATAAAGGATCGATGGCTGTTGCCTCTATGAAATCTGATCCTGCTGATATAATAATTCTCGATCTGGGCCTACCCGACATGGATGGCCTTGCTGTATTACGCAAGATTCGCCAACAAGGTCATATTACCCCTGTACTTATACTAAGCGCCAGAGATGGCTTAGAAGATAAAGTTAAAGGCCTTGATACAGGAGCAGATGATTATCTCACTAAACCTTTTGAAACCGTTGAACTTTTCGCTCGAATCCGTGCTCTTGAGCGTCGAATAGCAAGCGAAAAATCTGCAGAGATCATCAATGGTGATATCTGCTTAAATACAGCCAATCATTCAGTTACGGTCTCGGGAGAGTTCCTAACTATAACCCGTAAAGAGTTTATGATCCTTAAAGCTTTAATGGAAACACCTGGCAAAGTCATTACAAAAAATACATTAGAAACTGCACTTTATAGTTGGAACGAAGAAGTATCTAGTAATGCGGTAGAGGTTCATATTCATAATCTTCGAAAAAAATTATCACTCAATGTCATCCAGACTATTCGAGGAGTTGGTTACAGGTTTGCTTCATAATGAAATCTATTAGAATCTTTCTAATAATTTCCTTGATAGCGATTATCACTTTAGTTAATTTTATTTCATCGGTTAATGGTTATGATAAAAGTATGGCTGAAGCCAATAAAAGCTTCGATCAACACCTAGTCAGATATGCCAATATCCTCAGAGCCATACCATGGAAATCTATCGATAAAGAACAGATAAAAAACTCTGAAAAAATCATCAACGAGTTAATGCATAAAGAACCGAATTCAGTAATTGCTTTTAATATTTTCGATACTGAAACCCTTCAATCTATTAGCAGTACAGTCAGTGAATATAATATTGAACAGTCTCTATCACCCGGCTTTCAATTTATTAACTTTGGTGGTTATCGCTGGAATGCACTTGTTGTTCATGACCCTCGTGAAAATATAGCCATACTTGTTGCAGAACGTAATGATCTTAGATTTACCATGACTGAAAATATTGTTCTGGCTTCGATTGTCCCCATCATAGCGGTGATCCCAATTGTAGCTATCTTGATTTGGTTAGTTGTCGGATTTGGATTAGCCCCAATTACTCAATTTGCTGATAACTTCAAGACCAAGGAAGCAACAGACTTATCACCTATTCAACTTGGTGATGTACCTAAAGAGTTAACAGTGCTTGCCAGCTCTGCAAACGATTTATTGAAACGTCTGGAACAATCATTTGAGCGTGAAAAGCGTTTTTCTTCAGATGCTGCTCATGAGTTAAGAACCCCTATTACAGCATTAAAATTGCATATTGATAATCTCTTGGCTGAAACCCCATATCCTTCACAATCGACAGCTTTATTAAAAGTTAGCATTGATAGGATCGGACATTTAGTCGAACAAATATTGGCTCTAAATAGAACGTCTCCTGATCAATACTTGAGTAACTTTACTGAGTTCAATTTACTAGAAGTTGCACAAAATATCATAATTCAACAATATCCAGAATTATCAGAAAAGAATATCAATATTGTTCTCAATGGCGAGTCATGTCCTATCATTGCTGATAAGTTTGGTATAGAAACACTTTTAAGTAACGTTTTATCGAATGCTATAAAATACTGTAACAATAATTGCGATATTGAAGTTTCATTAATTCAAACGATAAAAACAATTTCTATTATTATCATCGATTCTGGCCCAGGCATTGCGGCTGAATTAAGAGATAGAGTTTTTGAACGTTTTTATCGTGTAGATGGCGATCGTCATAAATCATCAGTTCAAGGTTGTGGGTTAGGTTTATCGATAGTTAAACATATTGTGACAATGCACAATGGCAGTATTAACTTAGCTGATTCAGCAGAAGAACCCGGTTTTGATTCTGGGCTGAAGGTTACTATAGTCTTACCCAATTTAGTTCATACAGGATAGCCAATGAGAATTATATCACTCTTTAAATTGCTCATGTCAACTCTGCTATTATTTAGTATGGCTATATTTAAAGCTGCTACACCAATTTATGAAATTTCAATAAAAGACCATCTCTTTTATCCTTCAAGCTTTGAAATTCCAGCTGGCATTAAAGTAAAGCTAGTCATTTATAATAATGACAGCACACCTGAAGAATTTGAAAGTTATGAACTTAATAGAGAAAAAATAATTATGGGCAATCGTAAAGCAATTGTATTTATTGGTCCTCTAACGGCTGGAAAATATCCATTCTTTGGCGAGTTTAATATTAAAACAGCTCAAGGAATTATTACTGTTGTAGAGTCGGATAAATAACTATGTTGAGTTCATTATTTATAATTCTAAGAGAAGTGCTCGAGGCATCAATTATTATAAGTGTATTGATTGCTGCCATGAATAAAACGTCATTAAAGAATAGTTGGATCTTTCTTGCGTTCTTCCTTGGCATAATGGGCTCATTTATTATGGCCAGTACTTATAATTATATTTCTGACAGTTTTGAGGGTGTTGGACAAGAAATACTTAACGCTTCACTGTTAATTACTATCGCAATATTGTTATCTATTTTCGTGTTTATCTTCATCAGGTATCGATTCATTTCACCAGCAATAGATCTAGCTCTAACGACTCTGCTAGTAGCTATTGTATCGTTAGCTATTAGTCGTGAAGGGGTTGAAATTTATATTTACGTTACAGGTTATGTTAATAGTTTTTCCGAAAGCTTACCCTTAATTAT
>JBLHLI010000230.1:0-4779 GCA_047618765.1 Enterobacterales bacterium
CGCTAAATTAATTGTCTGGGAAAGAGATAGAGAAACTGCCCTTGCTCGACTTAGAGGTGCCCTTGCTGATTATCAGGTTGTAGGACTTAATACTAATCTGAACTTTTTATCTGCTCTAGCAGCCAATGAAGCCTTTAATAATGTTGACATAGATACTTCATTAATTGAAAAACAGCACCATGATTTATTCCCTGAAAAGCAACAGACCACTAATCAGTCGATTGCTATTGCTGCTTTATATATTATGAAACGAAGAGTCAAGGAAGCGCAGTCCCATGCTACGCAAAGTAATGACCCCTTCTCCCCTTGGCATCAAGTTTCAGGTTGGCAAAACAATAATTCAAATTGTCATATTCTTAAATTCATCGATAGTCTTGATAACATTCGTGTGGCTAATGTTCACTTTCAAGATGAGACTTTCTCTATTGAAGTAGATGAAGATAACTATCAAGCATCGGGAATACTCCTCGAGAAATGTTTGTCAGCTAATCTTTCTGGTCAAAGAATAGATGTTGAAGTCATTGAACATGCAGAAAAATTACATCTTTTATCCCATGGCAAAACTGTTGAACTAGGACTTATTAATCACCAACATGAAGATAATTCAGCACAAAATGACGGAAATTTAACAGCACCAATGCCCGGCACTGTAATAGCAGTCAATGTGAATGTTGGTGATACTGTTACTGAGAATCAACCACTACTTATTTTAGAAGCGATGAAAATGGAACATACTATTAGTGCTCCAACTGAAGGTGTTGTTTCAGAAATTCTTTATCAGGTTGGTGAATTAGTTGAAGATGGTGCAGAGTTAATTATCATTGAATCAACGGACACCTAAATAGTTAAGTACAATAAGAACTATTATAAGAACTATTATAAGAACTATTATAAGAACTATTATAATAACTATTATAAAAACTACAAAGAGAACTAAATAGAGAAACTATGAACTCAAATCTGCCAGACAAAGTCACTATCGTTGAAGTAGGACCAAGAGATGGATTACAAAACGAGTCTATGATGGTTCCTGTCGACGTTAAATTACAACTTATAAAACTTTTGGAAATAGCTGGCTTAACAGTTATCGAAGCAACCAGTTTTGTATCCCCAAAATGGGTACCTCAGATGGCTGACGCTGAACAATTGATGCAAAAACTAAATCAAGAAAAGCACATTCGCTACCCAGTTTTAACGCCTAATTTACAAGGATTTGAGCGAGCCATTGCAGCAGGAGCAAAGGAAGTTGCCATTTTTGGTGCGGCCTCTGAGTCTTTCTCTCAAAAGAATATTAATTGCAGCATTGATGAAAGCTTAACCCGCTTCCAACCCGTTATCGACGCAGCAAAGTTAGCTAACATTCCCGTCCGGGGTTACGTATCTTGTGTTATGGGTTGTCCCTATGAAGGCAAAATTGATGCCTCAGCTGTAGCTCATGTTGCTGATACTTTATATCAAATGGGTTGCTATGAAATATCACTAGGCGACACTATTGGAACAGGTACTCCAAAAGTAGCAGAAAAACTTATTTCAGTTGTTAGTCAAAAAGTTCCACTCGATAAATTAGCCGCTCATTTTCACGACACCTATGGTCAAGCTTTAGCAAATATTCTTGCAGTACTTAATATGGGAGTGAGCACGCTAGACTCAGCAGTCTCTGGTTTAGGTGGATGTCCCTATGCAAAAGGAGCATCCGGTAATGTTGCAACTGAAGATTTGATTTATATGTTAGATGGCATGGGCATAGAAACCGGTGTCGATATTAATAAATTGGTATCAGCTGGACAGATGATTTCCGATTATTTAAAAAGAAAACCTAGTTCTAAAGTAGCATCTGCCCTTCTTGGATAAAGTGTTAACATAAAATAAAACTAGGACAGTTAAATAGCAGTTCTCTATATAAGAAAAATTTGATTAGATGTTGGTAAAATAAATTAGATTTATAAAAGTTAAACTTTTAACAATTAATAATGAACAAACAATAATAAGGATTAAAATGTCTGGATTTAATAAGGTAGTCTCTAATTACGATGAGGCACTTCAAGGCTTAACCGATAACATGACAGTAATGGTTGGTGGTTTCGGTCTTTGTGGCATACCCGAAGGTCTGATTGCTAAAGTACAAGAGATGGGTGTTAATGGCTTAACTTGTATTTCAAATAATGCTGGTGTTGATGGATTTGGATTAGGACTCTGGCTTGAGCAACGTCAAATCAAAACCATGATTGGCTCCTATGTGGGAGAGAATGCGTTGTTTGAAAAATTGCTACTCTCTGGTGAAATGGAAGTTATATTAACTCCACAGGGAACTCTCGCAGAAAAAATCAGAGCCGGCGGTGCAGGCATTCCCGCTTTTTATACTGCGACTGGTTTTGGTACACCTATCGCTGAAGGAAAAGAAAGCAGGCAGTTTAATGGTGAAGATTACATACTTGAAGAGTCATTAACAGCTGATTACTCGTTAGTTAAAGCATGGAAAGCAGACACCATGGGTAATCTGATCTATAGAAAAACTGCAATGAACTTTAATCCTGAAATTGCAACTGCAGGTAAAGTGACTATAGCTGAAGTTGAAGAAATTGTTGAAGCTGGTGCGCTTGATCCCGCTGAGATACATACACCTGGAATTTATGTTCAACGTGTCATCAAAGGCAGCTTTGAGAAACGTATAGAACAAAGAACTGTACGTGGATAATTGCACTGAACTATCAGTTTAAGAGCTATCAGTTTAAGAGCTATCAGATAGTCGAACTGAGTTAGGGTTAAATAAATTTAGTAAGGAAAGAAAATGAGTCTTAGTAGAGAACAAATTGCAGAGCGCATCGCTCAAGAATTAAAAGATGGATATTACGTCAACTTAGGTATTGGCATACCCACTTTAGTTGCCAACTATATTCCTGAAGGTATTGAGGTAATGTTGCAATCAGAAAATGGCTTGCTTGGTATGGGGCAATTTCCAACGGAAGAAGAAGTAGATGCTGATTTGATTAATGCAGGTAAACAAACTGTAACGACAGTAACAGGAAGCGCCTTCTTTTCATCTTCCAATAGTTTCGCAATGATCAGAGGCGGCCACGTGGACTTTACAGTTTTAGGTGCTTTTGAAGTTGACCAAAATGGTAGCATTGCATCTTGGATGATTCCTGGAAAGCTAGTCAAGGGTATGGGCGGCGCTATGGATTTAGTAGCAGGTGCAAAAAACATTATCGTTTGTATGACTCATGCGAGTAAGCATGGAGCATCAAAATTGTTAAAAGAATGTCGCCTTCCACTTACTGGTGTAGGTTGTATAAAGAAAGTCGTTACTGATCTCGCCGTTATGGAAATTAAAGATGGTGCTTTTCACCTTTTAGAAAGAGCCCCTGGAATTAGCGTTGAAGAAATTATAGAAAAGACTGAAGGAAAGTTAATCGTTGAAGGTGATATTCCAGAAATGACTTTTAACTAGTTGCTTTGAATTAGTTACTTTAACTCACTATATCAGTTGTTCAAATTACATAAAAATGGTCGGGTTTACCGACCTTTTTTATGGGTGTTTATTTAACCGTTACCGTTACCTTTACCTTTTACTTTTACCTTAATCTTAACCAAGCAAGATCATAAACGATTGATAAAGATTTATTACGATAAGTAATATGATCACAAGCCAAGTCGCAAGTGTACCGTAATACCGTCCAAGTGATTTTCCTGGGTTATTCGAAAAGCCATGTGCATGGGCAATCCTTGCTAATAAAAATATAACTCCAACACAATGGAGAAATATTATTGAAAAACTACTTAACTCTGCAAGAATAAATAGAATTGAAAAAGGCAAAAAATTCTCTAATAGATTTGCCTGCACTCTCATCTGCCTTATTAAGGTTTCATTATCCCCATCGCTTAATCCAACATTGGGTTTTAAGCGTATTTTTACTACAGCAAATGTTAGAAAGATTGCCAAACAAGAAATCAAAGAAAGATATAGCATCGAAAGCGGTAAAGAATTGGACATTATTGGTAGCCTTATTGTTAGAAGATGCTCATCTATTGAGCATCTTGTTGTTGGAATGATCTATATAAATTAACATAAAACGACTTTTTCTGCTTTAAAATATTTTTACAAATCAAATAATCGTCGATGAAAAAAAGTGTTCTATATTAAAATAAGATATTTCATTTATTGAAGGCATTACTTTTATATGAGCTTTTATATGAGCTTTTATATGAGCTTTTATATGAGCTTTTATATGAGCTTTTATATGAGCTTTTATATGAGCTTTTATATGAGCTTTTATATGAGCTTTTATATGAGCTTTTATATGAGCTTTTTTGAGAGCATTTGTATGAATATTGATGTGATATTTTATAAATTAAAAATTGTTTCTTAGCATAGTATGTGAAAATTTATAAAAAGATAAATAAATTATTATTGATTATTTTTAAATTAATTTTGAAATTCTAACCGGTTGTGCATACAATGAACAGTACAACAATTTTATTAAGTGTTTTTATTAACATTACTTCAACCACGTTGGGAGATAATCATGGCCAAACCTGCAAAGAAAACTGCAGCGAAAAAACCGGCAGATGCAAAGCCGGCAACAACAACAAAGTCGACTGCCAAACGAGTCGTAAAGAAAAAAGTTGTCGCTAAAAAAGCTGCTCCTAAGAAAGCTGCTCCTAAGAAAGCCGCTCCTAAGAAAGCCGCTCCTAAGAAAGCCGCTCCTAAGAAAGCCGCTCCTAAGAAAGCCGCTCCTAAGAAAGCCGCTCCTAAGAAAGCTGCTCCTAAGAAAGCCGCTC
>JBLHLI010000231.1:0-4745 GCA_047618765.1 Enterobacterales bacterium
TTGAGAAAAGATTATTTTTAACGGTATTAAAATGCGCATTATAAATAAACAAAGCCTTACCTTCGCCACCCTTAATAAAGTTTTCACCTCCTAATCCTTGCTGTTGATGCGTATCGACAATTTGGTTGCCGCTAACAGTCGAATTGGTTATAAAATTCATTAACATGCCGTAATTGCTATCGTTCTCTGAACGATTATCCTCAACGGTCAAAAACTTCGATTGCATAAAGGCGTAACCTGTTCTGGTACGGCGTGTAATATTTTTTTTGATTAAATTATTATAAGAATACATATAATGAATACCGTATCTAAGGTCATGTAATTCATTATTAATTAATTGATTATTATTGGATGTATCGATGTAGATCCCATCTCGGGTGTGCCAAACTTCATTGTACTGAACAAGGGCGTTGGTCACATTAAATAAATGAATGCCATTACCTCTGTCTTGAGATCGTATGGATAAATTACCCTCAACTTTATTATTAACAATTAATGCTCGAGGTGAAGAATCTACCCATATTCCAAAGGTATCACCCTTTAGATAATTATTTTTAATGGTAATATTTGCAGCACTCTTTTGAACAAAAATGCCTGCATTCATCAAGGTTAGATCATTACCCCAGTTGATGATATTGCAATTTTCAATGGTGACGTTTTCGGCTTTTACAGTCAGGGCATTAGATTGATGATTACCATCTAGTACTACTCCATCTAGACAATTGAGATGCACTGGTTTATCGATTATAAAAGAGCCTTTATAAATTCCTTTTGCTAAACGTATCTCATCACCTGAGCTTGCGGCTTTCAGTATTACATTAAGAGCATCCGAAGGCGTGACGATAAGCGTTTTGCTATTGCCATGACTTGGAAGTAATCCAATTATAATGGTTAGGAAGATAATGAGGTTTTTCATGTTAGTACTCAGTACTTTATTCTATCGCTTAATTTATCAATATACTGAGACCACTAATAGTCTCAGTATATCGAATAAATAACAGCAGATAGCTTAAGCTTTCTCTACCAACATACGACCACGCATTTCCATATGTAATGCATGACAAAACCAATGACAGTAGAACCAATAAACACCAGCTTTATCAGCATTGAAGGTAACGGATGATGTAGCCTGGGGTCCAATTTCCATACTTACACCATGCTGAGTCATAGCAAAACCATGGGTTACGTCTTCAATGGAATCAAGGTTAGTCACACAAACAGTTACTTCATCACCTTGCTTAACGGTAAAATCTGACATACCAAAAGTGGGAGCAATTGAAGTCATGTATACCCTGACTTTTTTACCATCTCGAATAACTTTATTGTCAGATTCTAAGGTAACGCCATCTTTCTTCGCCATCTTAACGGTTTCAGCAAACATTGGATCATCGCGAGTCCATAGTTTATTTGGCTTCACTTTGCTGCGGTGAACGATCATGCAATCATGTGGCTCAGCATAAGTTGGTCCATCATGGATTAATTTCATTTCTGAACCGGATATATCAACCAATTGATCATTCTCAGGCTTTAGTGGACCAGTTGAAAGGAATCGATCCTTTGAAAACTTAGAGAGTGACACTAGGTATTTACCATCAGCATCGCGAGTTTCACCCATAGTCGTATGGTTATGACCAGGCTGATAATGTACATCGAGTTTTTGCCTAATGTAGCTAACTTTCTCGCCATTGTATGCTCTTATAGCGTCCTTTACATTCCACTTACATATTTGACTATCGATAAATAATGTAGTGTAAGCATTACCACGTCCATCAAAGGCGGTGTGCAGAGGTCCAAGTCCTAATTCAGGCTCAGCAACGACAGTATCACGCTCTTTGATTTTTCCATCAAATAAATCAGCTAACTTATTGATCTCTATAATGGTAACTGTTGGTGATAACTTACCATTAGCAATAAAGTATTTCCCATCGGGTGAGGTGTTAATACCATGGGGGCTCTTTGGTACTGGAATATAACGCGTGAAACTACTCTTAGCATCTTTACGCCCATCTACTACGGGTACTTTTGAATCACCGATAGTAGTGAATTTTCCTGCGTTAACAGATTTTTCTATTGCGTGAATATCAAAAACGACTAACCAATCTCGTTCATTACGCATGGATTCGGCTAAGGTTACACCACCTTCTGAGTTATAGCAGGTAGAGGCTGCAAAGCGTCCAGTATAATCAGCATCGGTGTTATCAAGATTACCGTCAACGATAACTTGAAAAGCCATTTCCATAGATTCAGCATCAATAACGTTGAACATGGTGAAATACTTAGACGGATCATTGAGATCACGACCATCATTAGGCTGAGGTATTCTGAATTCTGCATTACAAAAAACATACTTTGTATGTGGAACTTTCTGTACGCGTAATCCGTGGATGGCTTGAACATTAGGGATATCAAGCATTTTATCCGTTTTCATCACATCACAACGAATTCTAGCAACACGGGTATTTATTTTATCGTTGATAAAAATATACTTACCATCATAGTGGCCATCGTTCATACTCATATGGGGATGATGGGCATCACCACAAAGTATATGGGCACTGTCACCTTTAATGTGTTTACTTTCGTTTGTCAGTCCCCAACCTGTGGCTGAATCAATATTGAATACGGGAATACGCATTAATTCACGCATTGATGGTAGACCTAAAATCCTCACTTCTCCTGAATGGCCACCACTCCAAAATCCATAATATTCATCAATTTCACCAGGGCCAATATTATGATGCATTGCTGCAGCTCTAGCATCATCAGCAGCCTGGGCAAATTCAGAGGGTGTCATAACACCCAATCCTAAACCTGCCACTCCAGCTGCACCTGCAGCACCTGCTCCTAAAAATCCTCGGCGACTCATACCCGTCGGATTATCATTTGTATCGATAGCTTCGACTTCTACTGTTTTGTTTTCATTTTCCATTTCGTTCTCCAATTTAACTAGACTTGTTATTTTTAAATAGTTCTTTCATTACTTTTTAAAACGGCTTACTGTTTTTTTTCTACAAATTAGGTACCATCAACCAATACTTTTATTGCAATCCTATCTTCTTCTAAGAGCCTTCCTTGCAAACGTTTCCTGCCTTTTTTCTTTGCTACTATTAGTGGTGGACAAAGCTCGTCACTCTCATAGGTCACCTGACAATCAAGACAGTGATGACATTCATTGGCGTTGATTGTTCCGTCTGGATGGATCGCTTGTATTTCACATTCCTTGGCGCACAGCTGACAAGGGTTTCCGCACTCTTGTCGGCGTTTTAACCAATTGAATAATCGTAGTTTGGTAGGTATAGCTAAGGCTGCGCCTAGGGGGCAAATGTACCTGCAATAAACTTTTCGTGTAAATATAGAAATAACCAGTAGCACAACGGCATAGGTTACAAACCACCACTCCCTTTGGAACATTAATAAAATTGATGTTTTAAAAGGTTCGACTTCAGCAAGCTTTTCGGCAGTAGACATCGATTCAAGAGAGACACCAAATAGCGCTAAAAAGATAAGATATTTTACTGCCCATAATTTTTCATGGACGCTAAAGGGCAGTTCATATTGTTTGATTTTAATAGCGCGAGCGAATTCATTAATTAATTCTTGAAGAGCACCAAAAGGACATAACCAACCACAGAAAATACCTCTACCCCAGAGTAAAATAGTCGCAGCGGTGAATGTCCAAAGAATAAATAGCATAGGATCCATATAAAAAATATCCCAACTAAAATCATGAAATAATGCCTGTGCAAATGTAAAGACATTAACAACCGATAATTGCCCAAGTCCATACCAGCCAATAAAGACTAATGTATAAACTAAATATCCTTTACGCATGCGTTGGTAAAATTTCGGGTATTTCACCAAAGTGTCCTGTAAAAATATAATGATCATTAACAGCACTAGACTGAAGATCAAGATACCTATTTGAAAGGCTTTTTCTTGCCAAATACTGACCCAAAGAGGAGGCGGTTTAGCAGCTTCAATTTGCTCTACAGTTGGTCTTGTTACATAAGGATCGGGAATGTCATAGTCGCCAGAAAAATTAACAAAAATACTTTCCAGAGGTCCTATTTGTCGACGTACCAGTAAGTTGAGTTGCCAATTTGAACCTGGGTCAAACTGGTATTGGTCACGAATGACAAAAATAGCCATTTCTGAAAAATGCGGATAACCGGCAGGATAAATATCCAATAACCGATAATAATCCAAATCTCTAAAGCTAATGTCATCATGTTTTTGAGTCAGACTAATTCGATCAAAAATTCCACCTCGAACAAATCCATTTCCTCGAAATGAATAACGACCATCGGCCATCACAGCAATGGCATGTTCTCCGGGCTTGAGCGTATCAATTAACCATTGATATTCACTGTCACCCAAGACGTTCTTACCAACCGATGGAGGATTGAGGTAGGTGTAGTAAAGGTCGATGAAAGTGTCTTGTTTTGTAGCTTCAGTTGCCTGATCAATGTCTGAAGCTTTTGTATCAAGAAATGCTTCATCGATATCGCCACGTGTTAATAACAATCGACGTATTGAACCATCACCAACAAGACCAGACCAATCGGACTGCACAAAGTCTTGGTAATTAACCGTTGAAATAGGCAGGTAATCTTCGGCAGTTGTTTTGATTAATCCTAGTGCAAGGGCGACTTTTCTTGAAGCCTTTAATATTGTCTCATTGACCACAATAACCGTTACAGTGGCACCAGTAACCGCATCAATACTAATCTCATCATCAGCAACTT
>JBLHLI010000232.1:0-4711 GCA_047618765.1 Enterobacterales bacterium
GTGTTATCTCCACTTGATATGAATGACACTTACTCATCCATGCCGAGTAAAAAGTATGGCAAGCAATTGGCCATTGGTTATAGTGCAATGAAACGTGATGGTAAACGCGATAAAGTTAAACTCTTTGATGCTCGCGCAATTGATCCTGCAGCAGGCTTTGCATCTAGTGTTAATGACTATGCAAAATTTGCAAAGTGGCAATTTCGATTATTGAATGACGGTGGTAATGAAGTTTTAGATCATAATACGTTGCGGGAAATGCAACGACCTCATTGGGTGATGGATAACTGGAAGTCAGCAAGAGGCCTTGGATTTGGTGCTTATCGTATCAATGGAGATACCTATGTAGGTCATGGCGGCAGTTGTCCCGGTTATCGCTCATCGTTTATGCTTAATCCCAAAACTAAAACTGCCGTTATCGTCATGATTAATGCGAATGATGTTGATACTGGTGATATTGCAGTAAAACTACATAAGATATTTGCCGATATTTCAGCTGATTCAGATTCAGATTCTGCGAAAAATGAATCTTCAAGATCTCTGCCTGATCCTAAAAAATCACCTAAATTCATATCTGCAGATTACAGTGGAATTTATGAAGTTCTGCCTTGGGGAAAAGACAGCCTGATCCTTAATTGGAAAGGTAAATTAGGTGTTGTAGATTTGGGTGACAATGACCCTCTATCTAATATGACTATGTTAAAGCATATTGAAGGTGACACCTTTGTAAGAATAAGAAAAGATAAATCTGAAGCTGAAAAAATATTCTTTGAACGTAATAAGAAAGGTAATGTGACCAAAGTTAATTGGCATGACTTTCACTTATTTAAAAAAGGCTAACTCAATTGAAAATTAAATTTACACTAACAGCACTTATAATGTTTGTTGTTCAATCACCGCTCTTTGCTGAAGAAGAACAATTAACATTTGCACCCGATAGCGAAATTCATCTGTTTGACTTAACGCTAGAAGACGGAAAATATACGCTTAAAAATGGTAACAATATTTCCAATAATAAAGACTATGATAGTCAGCCTTATTTTACTCCACTAGGTAAGACGTTGTTGTTTTCTTCATCGCGAGACGGTAAGCAAACTGATGTCTATGAATATACTTTAAAGACACAAAAGACAGCACAACTTACCAATACTCCCCATAGTGAGTTCTCTCCAAAGTCGGTTGGTGATACTGGTAATGTGAGTTTTGTGAGTGAAGGTTTTAACCCTTATCAGTCGGTTTGGCAGTTGGATGTTAAGTCAGGAAAACAAAGCTGGTTACTTAACTCAAAAGAACCCGTTGGTTATTATCAACTGAATGAAGCAACCGGTGACGTGTTATTTTGGTCACGCTTTGGTTGGAGCGTTCAATACCTAAATATCAAGACAAATCAAAATCGTTTCGTCAGTGGTAATGCTATTCCTAGTACACCACAGCAGATCCCGAACAGTAATCGCTTTAGTTTCGTCCATAGACAAAGCAACGGACAAGTTTGGATAAAGGCCTTTGACCCCATAGATTTTTCTATTACCCCGATAGCGCCAATTTATGATTCTAATTATGATTATGGATGGGCTCCAAATGGCGATATTTTACGCTTCGATGAAAATAAGTTGTCTATTTGGCCCTTTGGAAATAAAGGCTATGACTGGAAAATAGGGCAGGATATGAGCAAGCTGTTCAAGGGTAAAATCGGCAGACTTGCAGTTAGTAATGACGGTAAAAATATAGCGCTAGTTGAAAGCCCATAACCTTAATAGTCATGATATTCCTTTCGGGTGATTTTGGCGCTATTTTCACAATATTATTCGTCTAGCTGCTTTTTATTTGTCTGGTAAGTGCTAGTATTGCCACCTCTTCCAAGATGAGTCCGATGTAATGTTATTTAGAGTTAGCTGTATTGTATTTTCAATCTTTGTATTACCACTTTCACTTGCATGTGATTTGATAGATTTCAATAAGACCTTTTCTGCTAGTTTTGCCAGTCAGCTAAAAAAATACAGTATTCCTGGTGGTGCCTACGCCATTGTACAAAACAATACCATTATAGCCATAGAAACCTTTGGTCATATCGATAAAGCTAAGTCGAAAAAAGTAAATGCTGAAACAGTATTTCGACTAGCTTCAGTCTCTAAACCCTTTGCAGCAACTATTACAACTATGCTCGCAAACGAACAACATCTAAACTTGTCCGATCCTATCACTAAGTATATTCCGGAATTTGTCTTATCAGAAAATGGTGCTGCTGAAAAAATCCAGCTTAAACATCTATTAAGTCATTCAAGTGGTTTAATGCCAAATTCTTATGACAATCTACTTCATGAAAATTGGAGTATGGAGAAAATTATAGGACGCTTTGATCGGATAACACCAATTTGTAAACCTGCGGAATGTTATGGCTATCAAAATATTGCCTATGGTTTTTTACAATCTGCCATCGAAGCAAGTCAGCCTAAAAGCTATTCGACCCTGTTGAATGAGAGAATTTTTTCACCCCTTGATATGACGAATGCCTCTGTTGGTATTGATGTCTTTATTGAACAAGAAAATACCGCGAAACCCCATGTACTTAAAAAACGTATCAAAACAAATAAAAAGGACAAGGAAGGCAAAGCAATTAGGCAATACATTTGGCGAACCGTTAAAGTGGAGCCCGACTATTATAAAGTTGAGACAGCGGCGGGGGTCAATGCCAGTGTCACCGATTTGGCTAAATGGTTGATCGCTAATTTAGGGTATAAGCCAAAAGTACTGTCTGTTGATTTACTCAAAGAGTTAACCACACCACGGATAAAAACTAAAAAAGATTTGCGCCGAAGATATTGGAGAGAGCATTTAGTCGATGCTCATTATGGTTACGGTTGGCGAATATATCAATTTAAGGATTACCCAATCATCTACCATTCCGGTTGGGTGGCAGGCTTTCGTGCCGATATAGGGTACTCACCAGATTTAGACATTGGATTTGCAGTTTTTATTAATGCTGAATCCAATGTTATTAATAAAATATCAAGTCAATTTTGGTCAGAAGCACCTAAACTCTAAAAAGAAAAATAGTAAAAGTTGCCTTTTATTTGAATGCATTTTTAGCTATCGGCTATAACCAAGGGTTATGACATGGCTTAAAAATTCCATAGGTTTGATGCTGCTAATTATGCTAGATTGACACCTGAAGTTATATGCCTAAATTTGTGGTTCGGGAGCAGTACAACATGGTGATAAGATGGTTTAGTTTAATAATATTGTGGCTAATCTTACTCAGTACTTCAGCACTTCTGGCTGTTGAGGTAGAGGGCAATATCCTGTTTGATGAAGCCACTCCGGCTGCTGAAGTTACCATCCATATTAACTCAACTACCCAAAGCTTGACGGCTAACGATTTTTCACTTGAGCTGCCAGAATCTGATGTGTATCAACTCAAAATTGAGGCTGACGGCTATTATCCTTCGGTTCATACTTTCAGCCACTATGAACTTATTGAATTATCCTCTAATGTATCGAAACAAAAAATAATACTACCTGATATTACCCTGATAAAGCGTAAAGATAAAAGAGTCATGTTTGCTTTTGGTGGCGATGTAATGATGGGACGACGCTATGCAAAGCCATATTTTAACGAACCAATATTGATCCATGCTGACAGTAAATTAGCTGATACCAAGTCACTGGTTGAATTTGTTAAACCTTACATGGAAATTGCTGACTTTTCGGCGATCAACCTTGAAACTCAGATCGCTGACAAAGAACCTCAAGAAAGAGCACCTAAGAGTGTCACCTTCTATTCACCCTCAGAGACTTTAGCTGCATTAGAATGGGCGGGAATAGACTATGTCACACTTGGCAATAATCATATTTATGATTATGTGGAAGAAGGCCTGCTCTCAACTTTAGAGCATCTGGAGAAGAGTGGTCTTGGTTATTCAGGAGCAGGTATTAATCAGCAGCAAGCCCTGAAAGCTTACCACTCAACAATATCAAATCAAGATTATGCGATGCTTGGTTTTGTAGGCTGGGAAGGTGGTGTGACACCTAACCAAGTTGCTGAGCTAAACAAAGGCGGCTCAGCTTTTGGGAGCATGGAAAATATCATTAACACTGTAACTACTGAAAGTAACAAAGGTAACACAACAATTGTTCAGTACCACGGTAGTCTTGAGTACAGTAAGGAGCCAACAGGTGTTACAGAATCGCGGCTGAAAACAGCAATTGATCATGGTGCTGATTTAGTCATAGCTCATCATCCTCATGTCACCCAGGGCTTTGAGTTATACAAAGGGAAACTAATTGCCTGGTCTATGGGTAACTTCATTTTCGATCAATACTTTCATACACCACCGCTTTCCTATGTGTTGCATGTGTGGATGGACGGCGATGATTTTTATCGAGCTGAAATCGTGCCAATTTATCTAAAAGGCTACACGCCTGTTCCAGCTACAGGTATTCAACGCAATAGCCTGACTAAGAGAACTAAAGCATTGTCATTGCGCCGCGGGCTGAAAATGACTGAGTCAGCCGGGCACCTGATCATAAAAAATGCTCAGAACGATCTTCAAACTCAATCTTTTACTAAACTACTCTCTACTAAACAAGCATCTATTAAAGAACAAACAAATGTCAGTGTAAACATAAAGGCGGGCAGTCGAGTAAGCGACTTTTACCGATTTCCAGTGTCAGGCACCTTAATATCGGTGTCAGGCACCAGAATAGGTGTGAT
>JBLHLI010000233.1:0-4706 GCA_047618765.1 Enterobacterales bacterium
GAATGGGTAATAATATTCGTCTAACTATCGATACTGAAAATGACTTTGAATATTTGGCTTACCAGACTGACAACACTTTTACTATTGAGTTAAAGCCTTTAACTGAGAATGAAGCTAAAAAGTTACGTGAAGAGAAAAAGCAATTTATTGGTGAACGTTTATCGTTAATGTTTCAGGATATTGAAATTAGAGCGGTATTGCAGATTATTGCACAACACACCAATCTTAATCTTGTAGCCTCAGATACTGTTAGAGGCAACTTAACGCTTCGCTTGCAGAATGTCCCTTGGGATCAAGCTCTTGATATTATCTTAAAAACCAAAGGTCTTGATAAACGCATTGATGGTAATGTTATGCTGGTTGCTCCTGCTAAAGAAATCTCTGATAGAGAAGAGCAGGAACTCAATGCACTGCAAGAGGTGGAGAAATTATCGCCACTGAGAACTGAACTTATTCAAATAAATTATGCTGAAGCAGAAGATATAGCTTCTTTGTTGAAAGCTAGTGAGAATTCTCTGTTATCTGAGCGCGGAAGTGTATCGGTTGACTCCAGAACAAACTCACTATTAGTTCAAGATACTGCGTCAAAACTTGAAGAAGTTAGAAACTTAGCTAAAGAACTAGATAGACCTGTTCGTCAAGTTCAAATTGAAGCTAGAATTGTCACTGCTAGCAGTGGTTGGACTGAAGAGATTGGTGTTCGTTGGGGCGCTACAAAAGTTCGTAGTGAGACGAGCTTATCAGGAACTCTTGAAGGTTCAAATGATAGCAATGCTCAGATAGGTGGTGGCGCTGGCGCAGCGGCTTTGACTGATTCGTTAAATGTAAGTTTGCCGGTTAGCGGTGCTGCTGGTAGCTTTGGCATGACCTTTGCGAATTTATCTAAAGGTTTGATATTAGATCTTGAATTGTCCGCTCTTGAAAGCGAAAGCAGGGGTGAAGTCATCGCAAGTCCAAGAGTTATTACTGCGAATCAGAAAGAAGCCAGTATTGAAGCGGGTGAAGAAATACCCTTTCAAAGTGGCGGTCAAGGTGCTGCGGTGGCAAATGTGCAATTTAAGAAAGCGGTGCTCTCTTTAGTTGTAACACCACAAATAACACCTGATGATCGAATTATTCTTGATTTAACGGTTACTCAAGATACTAGAGGTGAAAATACGGTTTCTGGTCCTGCTATCAACACTCAAAAAGTCACTACTCAAGTACTTGTAGATAATGGGCAAACGGTTGTTTTAGGTGGTATCTACCAGCAGAGAACTAATCGTGATGAAACCAAAGTACCATTCTTTGGAGACATTCCTTATCTAGGTTGGATGTTTAGAACTAAGTCAGATGTTAGATCAAAGCAAGAGCTATTGATCTTTGTTACACCAAAGATATTGAAAGAAAGCATGAAATAAACCTTTTAAAGATGGTTTAAACAGCCCGTGCATTGTAAAATGTACGGGCTTTTTTGCCTTCTTGACTTAGCAATGACGACAATTAATTTTTTATAACTATACTTATTTAATAAATGAACTCAATGAACTCAATGAACTCAATCAATGAAAAATAAACGCAATATCTTTTTAGTTGGACCTATGGGGGCTGGAAAGTCATCTATTGGTAAACAAATTGCTCAACAATTAAAGATGGAATTCTTTGATACTGATAGAGTCATTGAAGAGCGCACAGGTGCAGATATTGATTGGATTTTTGATCTTGAAGGAGAAGACGGCTTTCGCATAAGAGAAGAAGACGCAATCGAAGAATTGTCAGCCATGCAAGGAATCGTCTTAGCCACAGGAGGCGGTGCTGTAATTAGTGATAAAAATCGAACCCTACTCGCGGCACGTGGTACGGTTATTTACTTAGAAACATCCATTGAACAGCAACTTGAACGAACAAGGCGTGATAAAAAGCGTCCATTATTACAAAAAACCGAAGATCCGCGAAAAGTGTTTGAAGATCTTCGCAGCTCAAGAGAACCTCTCTATAGTGAAATAGCCGATTATACTTTCTCAACGGATGGCAGTACTGTCAAAGCTGTTGCTCGGTTTATTCTTGATGGTCTCGATAGATAAAAATTGTGGCAAAAGTTAACGTAGAATTAGGTGAACAGAGTTACAGTATTGAGATTGCCGCTTCATTATTCAATTCTACTACCCCTTTAGAAAAAACTTCAGACGCTCATCAAAAAGCAATTCAAGATCTGCCTCTCAGTAATCAGTATGCGATTATTAGCAATCAAAAAGTAGCTGATCTATATTTAGATAAAGTAAAAAAATTAATTCCAAAACAATCATCTGTAATAGTCTGTCTAATACCCGATTCTGAAACCAGTAAAAGCACTGAACAATATTTACGAATAATGGAAACATTACTCTCAGAAAACTTTAATCGCAGTAGTACAATTATCGCATTAGGGGGAGGGGTAGTCGGCGATCTTGCCGGTTTTGTAGCAGCAACTCTTCACAGAGGTTGTAATTTAGTTCAGGTACCAACTAGCTTACTTGCCCAAGTCGACTCATCTGTCGGCGGCAAGACTGCAATCAATCATAGTACAGGTAAGAACCTGATAGGCTGTTTTTACCAACCCAAAACGGTGTTAATCGACCCGACTACTTTAAGAACTCTTGATAAATGTCAATTTGCAGCAGGTATGGCTGAAGTTATTAAATATGCTTTCATTTATGATGATACCTTTTTACTCTGGCTAGAGCAGAATAGAGAAGCGATTCTAGGTTTAGATATGACCATTCTTTCAGAAATGATACGTCATTGTTGCAATATTAAATCTCTAGTCGTATCAGCAGATGAAAAAGAGCTTGGACAAAGAGTACTCTTAAATTTTGGTCATACTTTCGGCCATGCAATAGAAAATGTTTCAGGATATGGAAAGTGGCTTCATGGTGAGGCTGTTTCAGTAGGAATGTTAATGGCTTCGAAAATAGCCGTTAATAGTGAACTCATGGAGCAACAATATTATCAACGTTTAAAAGCATTATTGATATATTTTAATCTCCCTATCACTATTACAGCTGATTTTAGCGCCAAGCAGCTAATTTCTTTGATGTATAGAGATAAGAAGAACTTAAATCAAAAACTGCAACTTGTTTTACCAAGAGGTCCGGGTAAATCAGAACTAATTGTATGGGATGATGAGAACGCTATTTTAGAAGTATTGCAGGAGTTTGGTGCAAGCGAGTGACTTGTCTTTAGGCTTTATCTATAATATGGATAATATAACTTAGATTCAGTAGTAAGATAACTAAAACTATGAATGATAAAAAAGATGAACAGCTAGTTGATAGACTTGACCCAACATTGCTAAATGACTCGATCAGCAACGATCAATTTTTTGATGCGCCCGCTGAGTTTGAAGCTAAGCATAGTCAAAATATCATCGATAAATTAATTCATCTCTCTCGCTTTGGAAATCTCTTAACCCTGGTCGTTGGTAACAATGGCTGTGGTAAAACTTACTTACTGGATAAGTTAATTTCATCCGTTGATGACAGTTGCCAAATTTGTCATATCAATGCTCAACCCCTGCTATCAATTGATCAGTTATTCCAACAAGTTATTGAGTCTTTTGCAGGAGAAACTACTTTTACTGGTATTCCTCTTACTGCCAATCAATATGAAGAATGGGCAGAGCAACTTAGTACGATTCCAGGGAATAGACTGCTATTAATAGATGATGCTGAAGTTTTATCGACCAGTGTTTTACATGAACTTTGCCAACTATCAGCAATGCAACAGGAGAAAGAAACCCCGCATCTTCATCTTATTCTATTCGGTAACTATGATCTAAATAATATTTTGGAGCAGGCGTCTCATGATGTTTTAAATGAGGAAGGAATCTATGCGATAGATATTCCATCGTTAAGTGAGGAAGGCTCCAAGGAGTGGTTAGACTATTTATTTAAAAGAGATGGAGTTGTTTTTTTACCTGAAGCTGATGATTTAGAAAAAATGCTCCTCAAAGGTCAGGGAAATTTGGCTTTATTAGAAGAAGAAGCTGGAGAATATTCAGCGATTAGTCATGATTTTGATGAATTTGAAAATGAGTCAGAATCTTGGAAAATCTCAAGTATTGGTTATTGGTTTGGCGGATTAACCATCTTGATAATGATGGTTTTAGGTTTATTCTTTTTTCAGAAAGAGCTTACGGATCTTTTTGGTATTAAAAACGACCAAGTGCCAGTGATTGTGAAGGAACAAACTGTCTTAGATACTACAACCGCATCACAATCAATTGATACTGATACTGAACAATCAATTGCTGAAATAAGTCCTGATGAAGCGCTAATTTCAGAAATGGAAAGTGAGCAAGCTGTTGAACAAATTATTGATGAAACAATATCATCTTTAGATGACCAAATAGATGACCAAATAGATGACCAAATAGATGACCAAATAGATGACCAAATAGATGACCAAATAGATGACCAAATAGATGACCAAATAGATGAGAGTGAAACTAGAAACGAAGAAAGTACAGCTAATGAAACAGTTCTAGAAAAAGATGTTATTCAAGAAGAGCCTGATTCTGAAACTACTACAGATTTAAATAATAAAGATGATTCAAGCGAAAATATTGTAGAAGATATTGCTGAAATATCGACAGATGCTTCTGCAATTAAAGAAAGTCATTTAACCCAAAATGAACAACGGATCATGTCGTTTTCTGATGATGATTATGCTGTGCAAATAATTGGTCT
>JBLHLI010000234.1:0-4683 GCA_047618765.1 Enterobacterales bacterium
ACAACAAATTCTTCTCCACCAAATCTAAAAAGCTCATCAGACTGACGAATTATGTTCTTAATTGTTTCACAAACAGATTTTAAGGTAGCATCACCAACACTATGACCATGTTGATCATTAATCTTTTTAAAGTAATCAATATCAATCATTAACATTGAAAATGGCGTGTCATATCGTTGCACAATTTTTTGTTCACGAAGAATCGCTTTTTCTAGTGCTTTACGATTTCCTGCTCCAGTAAGAGGATCAAGTAGGGCCATATTGAGAGCCTGTTGATACATTAATGAATTTCTTAAGGGATAGATTAAAGCAGCAGTTAGACTTTCGATGATAAGTAAATCTTGATCACCAAATGGTTTATTGCGAGTACATACTAAGTCTCCAAGATATTGTCCTTCGAGTTCTAATTTGTATTGACAGATATGAGTACCAATAGAGCCATAGCTGTATCCGAGGTTTTGTTCAAGATTTTGATAAGAGGTTGAGTCACAAGGAACTAAAGTTGCTATTTCTTGGCAAAAAAATTGCAGTAATGCTTGAGTATCTAAAGTACGTTGTAAACGTTGCGTTAAACGAAGCGCAGAATGTTCGATTTGTTCTTGGCGAGTTTTGTTACGAGTATCTACTCGAGCCATTCCATCAACATTACTACGTAAGCTCTCCAATTGAATATTGGTGTTTCGTGAGCGTTCGTTATTAAAATATAGCATCGTTGTTCAACTATTTCTGAGAATTTAGTCAAAGTATTGCTAGAATTATGCCAGTTGTTATAAAATCATAAAATAACTAACAAAAACAATAAGATAGATGCATTTTAATTAAGGTAAAATTCTAAGAAGTCAAAAAAATGACTAAAAAGTTCTTCAGTATTTCGATGAATCAGTGAGAGTGTCATAAAAGCGGCGATTTATTGCCGCTATAGAGATGACGGTTAAAACTTGTCTATGTAATGCAGTGAAAACTTGAGGTTAATGCTTATTGAGCATCTAGTGATTGACCGTTGACAGAACCGCTGTCATCACCCATTAGATAAAGATATAGAGGCATTATTTCTTCTGGTGTCTTAAGAAGCTTAGCATCTTCAGCGGGATAAGCGGTGGCTCTCATTGCTGTTCTTGTTGCCCCAGGATTAATTGCGTTTGAGCGAACTGCTGTATTCGTCTCAAGTTCATCGGCAAGCACCTGCATTAATCCCTCTGTTGCAAACTTCGATACAGCATAGGCGCCCCAATAAGCCCTACCTTTTCTACCAACAGATGAAGATGTAAATATCAGGCTGGCAGTTTCAGCACTCTTTAGCAGAGGCAAACAGACTTGAGTTAACATAAAGGCTGCATTGATATTGACCTGCTGCACTTTATACCAAGTTTCAATGTCTTGGTTTTCAATCGGAGAAAGGTCACCAAGAAAACTAGCATTATGTAAAAGTCCATCGAGCCTGCCGAACTCTTTTGTAATAACGGTCGCGAGTTCTTGATAGTCTTTAGGAGTAGCACCTTGTAAATTCATAGGATAAATAGCCGGCAATGCACCACCAGCTTTTTCGATAGCATCATAGGTGTCTTCTAATTTACCCGTTGTCTTACCAAGTAATATTAAAGTCGCTCCATAACGGGCGTAGGTTTCAGCCGCTACTTTACCGATACCATCACCTGCTCCTGTGACAAGTATGATTTTATCCTTAAGTAATTGGGAGTCGGGCTTATAAGCATTATTATCAAAATCTGAACTATTCATCATTTCCTCTTAAATTTGATATAGCAAGATGCTAACTACAAGTGTTGAGTTCTAATTAACATTGTATTACATTCTTAGTTGAATATCTCCAGCACTGGTTAGTAAAAGTGGCAAGGAGATTTAACTAAGGATAATTTGAGATTTTTATGGATTATAAACTAGAACCTGGTACAGCTGAAGTTCAAGCTATGATGGATTTAACAACTAAAAAAATCATTGCGTATTTAGACAATATTGCAACACCTCTTGAGGTCGATCTCGATAGGGCTAGAGCTGATGCTTATAACCAATCTGAAGCATTACCAGAAATCGAAACACCCTTTAATGAAATCATCAATGACTTATTTGATAATAAAATTCCCCAATCCCTACCTACAGTTTCTCCTGGTTTTATGGCTTATATTCCAGGAGGGGGGTTATTCCACTCAGCCGTAGCTGAACTTATTGCTAAAATTGCAAACCGATATGTTGGAATTGATTTTACAGCACCATTCTTAGTTCAGATAGAAGTTGATGTTATAAAATGGTTTTGCGAAATGATTGGTTACTCCGATAAAGCTGCAGGCTCTTTAACTTCTGGTGGCTCTATTGCCAATCTCACTGCTGTAATATGTGCTCGTACCTATTTACTAGGTGATGATTTTTCCAAAGGAATAGTTTATGCCAGTACTTTTGCCCATCATTCGAACTGGAAAGCTTTTCAAGCTGCCGGTATTGCTGCTAAGAATATAAGGCAGATACCTGTAGATAAAAAATTTAGGCTAGATATTCAATGTTTAGAAGAACAACTTCAGAAAGATGTTGATGATGGATTTATACCTTTAATGATAGTTGCTGCAGCTGGCAGTACTAATACCGGAACTATTGATCAGCTAGAACATATTGCACAACTCAGTAAAAACTATTCAGCTTGGTATCATATCGATGCAGCCTATGGTGGTTTTTTTACCCTGCTTGATTCTATGAAAAGTCGTTTGAAAGGTATTGAGTTAGCAGATTCTATAACACTAGATCCTCATAAAAGTTTATTTTTACCTTATGGAACAGGGGCCATAATTGTCAAAGATCGTGCAAAGCTAGAGCAGGTGTTCAAACATAGTGCGGACTATATTCCAGATGATACAGTTGGGGATGATAATTGGGATTTTTCTGAAATGTCTCTAGAGTTAACTCGTCCTTTTAGAGGCCTTGGAATTTGGTTACCTTTTAAAATGTTAGGTGCTGAAGCTTTTAGAAAAGCCTTGACTGAGAAGATTCAATTGTCTCAATATTTTTGTGAAAAGCTTAAACAAGATACTGTTTGGAAAATAATCGCCGAGCCTGAGTTATCTCTTACGGTTTTTAGGTATGATGATATTAACAAAACTATTGAAGAGCTAAATGATATTAATCAAAAAATAATAAATTTCGTAAATAATAAAGGTAGAGTAAATATTTCTGGTACTAAAATAGATGGTTATTTTGTACTCCGAAGTTGTATCCTATCTTTTAGAACCCATGAGTCTCAAGTTACAATGCTACTAGATGATTTAACTGAAGCAGCTACGACTTTAAGAATGACTAAAGTTTGAAGAAAAATAATGTGAAACGATTAAAAGGCATTGGGTTTTTAATACTAAGCTTACTCATTGTTTATCTATCTTTTCCAGTTTGGGTCGGCATTGTTATAAGTAGCCAATTACCAAAAGATGTTTCTCTAGAGTCCTATGAAATAAACTTACCAAATTGGAATTATACTTTTGTTGAAAACATTAAATTTAATATCAGTAATCAAACTATCACTATTGAAGGCTTTGAGTATAACTATCAATTAAATGATATAAAAATTGCCAATGTATCTATAGAGGAGACTGGTCAGTCATCAATAGATCAAACTAAAGCTAAAGTTGACAATAGTTTGATTTTAAGATTACCGGTGCTCACTCACTCTGATTTTGAAATACTAGAACAATTCAAAAAAGTTTCAATAGAGAAGATTACTTTAAAAATACAATCGCAAACTATTAACTTTTTAAAGGTCGAGTTTAATAAGCTTAAAGAAGGTATATCTCGGCTAAGTTCAGCAGAAGTGAATATTGTTGGTAACTCAAGTTCAACAGTAATTTCAAAGTTAAGTTCAATTTTAGAGGTAAACTCAGAACAACTAAATCTTCGTTTATATCAAACTAATCTAAATACTGAACAATCCTTATTTTCCCTATCCTATCAGCTAACAGAACAGCAGTTGAAGTTATCGGCTGCAATTAATTACCCCAATCTCAAAGCTCTGCTACCTTCAGATTTTGTAGATGTAGATATGGAACCAGATGATGAGTTGAAGGTCGATTGGTTACAAAATCGTTTGGATAATAAGTTGCAGATCACAGTATCAAGCTTGTTAAAAAGTTCTATGCAATCCATCGTTGGAAATGAAGTTTTTCCAGCTAAACTTATAATTTCAACGGATTCAGAATATTATCCACTGCTTGCAAACGTTAAGATTTCCCTTAGCTCAAAAAACAAAGTTACACTTGATTCAAAGTCGATGTTCGCAAAAATTAATCCATTTATGTTTAATAGCGATTTCAATTTGAACTTGACTGATCAAACTACCGCTGATGAAAATCTATTTATTGATGACATTAACTATGAACTAAAGTTAGGAACTATAAACTTTCAAAATAAAGACACTACACTTATATTAATCGTAGACCAAGGGAGTTTGATTGGAACAATTTCTGATATTAAGACTTCCTTAGAAAGCTTTGAAATTGGAAATTTGAATCTAGAAGGAGAAGTTCTACTTCCTTCGTTTTCGGCTGATTATCACTCTCTTACAAATGACGAGGAAGAATCTAGTAACTTTTTAGGAATAAAGGCAGAAGGCAAAATAAACTTTCAAGTTGAGAAAAAAGAGAACCTAACAATTAATGGTAATTTTATATCCAATAATATGGAGGTTAATCA
>JBLHLI010000235.1:0-4675 GCA_047618765.1 Enterobacterales bacterium
TATAGGCATAGTTAGCAATATCTGCAATTGTTGGATGGTTCGTTGCAAGCCAATCACGATTTTCTAAGTGTCCATTTAACTTTTCAAAAAGATTAGTAGCAGTGTTAATAGCATTATCATGATCGAGCCCAGCCCCAAATAATGTTACTAATCTAGCTGCTGCTGGACCATAAGCAACTGCACCAGCAGCAATAGTCAGATACTTTTGTATGTCGCTCGCATCTATTGCATCTGTTGGCAACCAAGAACGCTCTAGGTCATATTTTGTAGCCAGATACACAAGAATTGCATTTGAGTCGGTATAGAATATTCCATTATCTTCTATAGCAGGTACTTGGCCATTAGGATTCTTTGCTAAAAATTCAGTTGATTTCTGTTCACCTTTCATTAAATCAATATCGATGATTTCTGCGTTTAAGCCTAAAACTGATAGTAATAGTTCAACACGATGTGAATGACCTGATAGAGGGTGACGGTATAATTTAATAACAGACATTTTGTTCTCCAATTGTTAAGTAATCATTATTTATTATATTCACCACTCCTATTGCTAAAACTGTGCCAACTATAAAGACTAGCAATATCAATAACTTAAAATATTTTGTCTTCTCGATATTTTGAGACTCTCAGGAAGTTGAGATTCAGATAACAATAATTGGTGACTTGAATAAATAGGACTGTGAATAATATGATAAAAATACTAAGGCTAAACTATGCTTTAAATTAACACTATACAACTCTATCTCTAGAACCAGAAACTCAGTATTAAAATCGGTTGGCTAATTGCTTTAACTTGATATTAAACCATTAATTGTAGGAGCTAGCTCATTTGGGAGAATTGATAGAGTAGAATTCTGTCTTTTGAGATAGCTAATTGCTGATATTTCTGAGTTACAGCAGATTTTCTAGCGTTTTTCCAACATAGTCTTGTGCTTGATATAACTCACCACTACCAGCACTTTGTTCAATGAATATTGGTACTAAAGCACCAGGTACAACACTGTCAGGATCATTATCAGCATTCGCACCGCCCAAGTCAGTTCTTAACCAACCGGGGTCAAGTAAATTCATTAAAACATTTTTACCGTCAAGTGTTGGGATCATGTCACGAACATATCGATCTAATGCCGCTTTTGAACAACTATAAGCCATAAGTTCAGGTTCATTCATGATACCTGAAGTGACATTAATGACACGACCAAAGTTACGTTCAAGCATGCCAGGAAGAAAAGCATCACAGAGTTTTGCCGGTACAATACTATTAACCATAAAACTGGCTTTATATTCTTCTATAGTTGGTTTAAATAGGGGTTGATAGGTGGTCATAATTGCCGCATTATTATACAGAACATCGAGGTGATCATTACTCAGTTCTCGTACTTTTTCAATTAAGGTGCCTACTTCATTTACCGAGTCTAACTCTGCAGCTACACCGTAAACTTGATGACCGGCAGTGGTTAATTCTGCAACTAATGCTTGGGTATTTTCTAACTTACGTGCATGTAAAATAAGTTTACATCCCGATGGCGCTAATGCTTTAGCAAGGCGTAATCCAACACCACGACTAGCACCTGTGATGAGCACCCACTTATTTTCTAAATTTATCATTTATAATCCTAACATTTAGTAATTAACAATCATTCATTATTCATAAGAGTGTGCACTTTAGCATTTAACTAACGTTAAATGTCCAATGTAAAATTTAATTGTTATTACAAATGTCCTGTTTTTACCCAAATTAGAGTATCGACTTCTACTCTAGGAAAATGCTTACTCAAATGTGGGCTTCGTATCCAGGTACCTGCAGGATAGCGACCATGCTCATCAATGAACTCACCACTGATAACATAAACTTCTTCTCCACCAAAATGACTATGAGGCTGAAAAACCTCACCCGCTGGCCACTTTACCAGGGCAACCGATTCAGTTCCGTGTTCATGAAGTGGCAGCACCATTAGGCCACCTATGCCTTGTCTCCAAGGTGAATTTTCAGTATCAATATTAATGTGAGAAGTATCATCCGTTTGAAATTGATGGAGCTTTACCAAAAGAGTACAACCATCTTTACTAAAGGGAGCATGACGAAAACCTTCAGGGTTTCTGAAATAAGTACCAGCATTATAATCACCAGTCTCATCTGAGAAAGTACCTTCCAGAACGAGGATCTCTTCTCCTAAGGGATGATCATGGGTTGAAAAACTAGCACCTGCCTCATACTTTACAATACTTGTTGCGTGACCACGTTCGGCGTCTTCGCGAGCTAGAGGCTTTCGCCAAACGCCAGCCATTGGACTCTCTACCCAGGGTTGCTCGCTAGTATTTATGACCACTTGTTTTGCAAAATCCATATTTATCATTTATTTGCTCATTACTTATATAAAAATCATGTATAAAAAGATAACGCTAAAAATATAGTTTATTAAATAACAGTTTAATATAACTCTCGATCAGATTCATTAATGGCGACATCATTAATACTTGCAATACGTTTTTGCATATAACCAAATTCATCAAATTCCCATAACTCATTGCCATAGGATCGAAACCAGTTGCCATCAATGTCATGCCACTCATAAAAAAACGTAACGGCTATTCTATTATCAGTATAGCTCCATAAGGTTTTTTTAAGTTTATAATCTAGCTCTTTCTGCCATTTGCCATCGAGAAACTTTTCAATATTTTCTCGGCCATTAATGAAATCACCACGATTCCTCCATTCTGAATCTTTTGTATAGGCTAATGATATTTTCTTCGGGTCCTTTGTATTCCATCCATCTTCAGCAGCTTGTACTTTTTGTTTAGCCGTTTCAGCATTAAAAGGTGGTAGGGGGTGTTTAAATTGCATGACTTTCTCCTTTGTTTTTATCTTAAATTAATATTTAAATTCATCTATTTAATTGCTATTTCTACTTCAGGATCTTCAATTGATGTGTACAACTCTATCGCTTGAAAAAATTGTTCTGACACTAACACTTAATCTAAATTCAGTGATTAAACCTGCTTGCCCAAAGCCTATAAATCCATGACCACTTATTCTATACCATTGACCATTTTTTGAGTTTTGCCACTCACTTTGAAAACTTACTACTAATTGATAAAAGGAATAATTCCATAGTTCTGTTGTCAGTTTATTATGCAATTGTTCAGTTGTTTTACTTTTTAGAAAACTCATAATTTGTTCTTTGCCATGAAGATGCCTTTCGTTGTCGCGCCACTGACAATTTACACAAAACAATTCACCTATATCTTGCAACTTTCCATCATTCCAAAGTTGCTCTACATATTTTATTGCCATAATCGCAGATGACTGCTCAAAAGGCGGAGATATTAATTTATTCATATACTTTTCTCTTAACATAGTCATTTACTTACTAGTTAGTTATCTCGGACTTAATCTATAAATAGCATATTGCGAAATCTGTGCCAAAAGTAAACTTGTTTTTTTTCAAGCAGTTAGGTAACGTAGTCACTCTCAAGAAACTGTGCCTCTCAGAATATTGAGTCTTTAATACCAAAAAATAGTGATTAATGGAGATTATGTAATGTCTGAACCCTTAACTGAAAATCAGAATCAAAGCGAACTTCTAAATATAAAGCGTGTATATCAACACATCTTAGATTCGGCAGGTGAGGGTATATATGGCTTAGATAAAAATGGATGTGCAACCTTTGCCAATGCGGCTTCAACTCAGATTCTAGGTTGGTGTTCTGAAGATATTATTGGGTCAGCTATCCATGAGATACATCACCATACTCATGAAAATGGAACACCCTATCCACGGGAAGATTGTCCTATTTATAACTCTTTACAAGATGGTCAAATTCATCGTGTTGATTGTGAGATATTTTGGAAGAATGATGGAACATCTATACCTGTTGAATATATCAGTACACCGATTATTGAAAATGACGTGATAACTGGTGCTGTAATTGTATTTCGTGATATTAGTCAGCGTCGAAAGTTAGAGCGTGACCAAAAAGATGCATTTACTGAAATAAGTCGTTTAAAGGAAGAGCTTGAATTAGAGAGGGATTATCTAAGGAACGAGATAAATATTACAACTAATATGGGTGAGATTATCGGTGAAAGCTCAGCTCTTCAACGTACATTAAGCCAACTTGAAGCCGTAGCAGATACACCTACCAGTGTTTTAGTACTAGGCGAATCAGGCGTCGGGAAAGAATTGATCGCTAGAGCAATTCATTGCCAAAGTGGTCGCAGTGAATCTCCTTTGGTTAAGGTTAATTGTGCCTCCATTCCAAAAGATCTATTTGAAAGTGAATTTTTTGGCCACATCAAAGGCGCTTTCACAGGTGCACATCGAGATAGAGTTGGTCGATTACAATTAGCCAATGGTGGCACCTTATTTTTAGATGAAGTAGGTGAAATTCCACTCGATCTTCAAGGTAAATTACTCAGGGCATTACAAGAGCATGAGTTTGAAAGAGTTGGGGATGAAAAAACAACAAAAGTTGATGTCCGTATAGTCGCTGCTACAAACCGTGACCTAGCTGAAGAAGTTAAACTCGGTAATTTTAGAGAAGATTTATATTACCGTCTCAGTGTCTTTCCAATTTCTGTACCACCACTACGTGATAGAACAAAAGATATTGGCCCTCTTGCCCAGCATTTTCTAAACTTAAGTTGCGAGGATCTAAGGCGTGGTCCAATGAA
>JBLHLI010000236.1:0-4675 GCA_047618765.1 Enterobacterales bacterium
CATGGCAGAGTTAGAGGTGATATACCTAACCAAAAAAAGGGTGATGAGCTTGATGATTTATCAACACATGTTAGTGAAATGTTACACCGTCTTCGTAGCTATCATGATTATTTAGAAAAGCTTGCATCTAGACTGTCTCATGAATTACGAACACCTGTTGCTGTTGTTCGATCTTCTCTTGAAAATATTCATTTAGACGATATATCAACTGAAAATATTGAGACATTAAAAAGAGCAGATAATGGCATTATGCGCTTACAAAAAATCATTAATCGAATGGGAGAAGCTAGCCGTCTTGAACAATCGATAGATGATACTCATATTGAAACATTCTCTTGTGAAGAATTTTTTGAGAATATGATAAAGGGTTACCAAGGCGTTTATCCAGATAAAATATTTATTTTAAAAGCTCAGCAAGCATCCATTGCAGCATCTAAAGATCTTATCGCCCAATGTTTAGACAAATTAATCAGTAATGCGGTGAGTTTCGCATTACCTAATACCGCTATAGATGTTGAGGTAAAATCAGCAAAAAGCCAATGGCAGTTATCGGTATTTAATCAAGGTGCAGCTCTCCCTGAGGGAATGGAAGAGCAACTCTTTCAATCGATGGTTTCAATTCGAGACCATAACAGTGAAAATGAAGAACCTCACCTAGGATTAGGTCTGCATATAGTACGATTAATCGCAGAGTTTCATGGTGGTGAAGTTTTTGCAGAAAATGTAGCTAAAGGTGTTCGCATTACCTTAACTATTCCTATGAGCATCAAATAAGCCCAATTTAGGGATAAGGATTATTATGAAATTAACACCTTTTCATTTAGCCATTCAAGTACGAGATATTGATGAAGCTAGAGAATTTTATGGTACTAAATTAGGATTTCCAGAAGGGAGAAGCTCAGATTGTTGGGTGGACTTTGACATGTTTGGTCATCAATTTGTTGTTCATCTTAATGTTGCAATGGGTAGTTCTGGTAAAATTCCTCAGATTAACAATGCTGTCGATGGACATTCTGTACCCGTTCCACATTTTGGTGTGGTCTTAGAATTTGAACAGTGGCAAAATTTCGCTGAGACTTTATCAAAGGTCATAGATGATTTCATCATAGAACCTTATATAAGGTTTGCGGGAGAACCTGGTGAACAGGGCACGTTGTTTTTTCTAGATCCTTCTGGAAATGCTCTAGAATTTAAGGGCTTCAAAGATATTGAAGCTCAATTATTTACCTAGAAAATCTTTGCAACACGACTAAGCTTAGGTAAAGGCTAGCCAAAAACCAATAATGATCATCAAGCTACCTGAAATACGATTGATCAATCTCACATTTTGGCGTTTTCCAAGTAGTTTGCCTAACGTTCTGCCACCAGTTGCATAGATTGTCATAAATATAGTCTCGCAGGCCAAGATGATTATAACGAGTGAAATTACCTGAGGTGTTACTGTTAAATCGGGATTAATGAAAGAGGGTAATAGCGAAACGGTAAAGGCCCAACCTTTCGGATTGGCAATAGCGGTGATAAATCCTTGGAGTATTAATTCCCTAGCAGTAATGTGTTGACTATCTTTATTATGATCAATAGTCATCTTGCCTCGCATTAGCCATTGTAAACTACCGAGATAGACTAAATAAGCTCCGCCAACATATTTAAAAACATCAAAAACAGTCGGGTAATTAAGCATTAAGCTTGCTACACCAACAACAGCGAGAACGGATACCAATGCAACTCCTGTTAATTCTCCAATCATCATCCACAGGGTTCGTCTGACACCAATAGACATGCCGAGTGTTAATGCAAGCGTCATACACATACCTGGAGTAGCAGCTATTAATAAGTAAATAGGTATAAAGAGTGATATTAAGGTGTAGTCAAGCATTAAGGATTCCAGAATTTTGTAATTTAAACAATTAGTTATGCAATAAAAAAATATTATCATTTGTCATTTTTGCAGTTTACTAACTTTATTGAATGAAAGAAATACTTATTGAATATTCATTGAATGGTTGCGCTAGTTAATCAATTAAGGTAATAATTAGTGCAATGGATCAGACTATTACTTTGCCTTACTGGCTATTTATCCTGTTATCTCTTTTTACTCTATTGCTTGTTTTCGATAGGGTTCTATTTCCAAGTGTCCGATGGTATTTCCAACGTCGAGTTAATCGGGTTATCAAAGAAGTTAATACCCGTTTAGATATAGAGATACGTCCTTTTCAATTAACTCGAAAACAAGCCTTAGTTGATCAACTTTTATTTGATGACAAAGTCATTGAAGCAATTAAAGAATACGCTAAAGAACAAGAAATGCCTTTGGAAATTGCACAGGCTAAAGCCCATAAATATGCTACAGAGATAGCTCCAACCTTCAACGCCTATATTTATTTCAGATTTGGATATTGGCTAGCGAAAAAAGTAAGCCGCCTCATTTATCGAGTTCGAGTTGGCATCTATGATAATAATGAAATAAAAAAAATTGCCAAAGGTTCCACTGTTGTTTTGGTTATGAACCATCGCAGTAATATGGATTATATTTTAGTTTCATTTCTCATCGGTGAAAAGGTAGCCTTATCTTATGCGGTCGGGGAGTGGGCAAGAATATGGCCTTTGCAAACTTTAATAAAGTCGATGGGGGCATTTTTTGTTCGCCGTAATTCAAAAAATTCATTATATCGACGAGTTCTTGAACGCTATGTAAATTTAGCAACTCGTGCTGGTGTTTGCCAAGCTGTTTTTCTCGAAGGCGGATTAACCAGAGAT
The DNA here is from genome assembly GCA_047618765.1 of Enterobacterales bacterium. GTDB lineage: Bacteria > Pseudomonadota > Gammaproteobacteria > Enterobacterales. The sequence goes on from JBLHLI010000236.1 coordinate 2,758, forward strand.
GGTAAAATAAGAGAACCGAAACTCGGCTTTATGGATTACATGCTACGTGATTATCATTCAACGATTGACCGCGATATCGTTTTTATTCCTGTGGGAATTAACTATGATCGGGTTCTTGAAGATAAGAGTTTAATACGTCATCTTAATTCTGATGCCGAACCAAGGAGTCGATGGTTTGTATTAAAAACATCTGCTCGATTTTTCTTTAGAACTCTGCTTAAACAACGAAAAACTAGGTGGCAACGATTCGGTTATGCCAGTGTAAATTTCGGTAAGCCTATTTCTGCAAAAGAGTTTAGTGAACGACAAAATATTGATTTCAGCGAACTCGACCCTAGAAGTCGATTCAGCGAAATTAAAAAGCTTACCGATAATTTAATGGATGGGATAAAAGGCGTTATTCCAATTCTTCCCGTAGTGTTAATGTCTGAGATTCTTTTATCTCAATCGCTTAATTGGAAAACTGAATTAGAACTAAAAGCCCTTGCTGTGATACGCATTAATGAGCTTAAAGAATTAGGCGCTCCTATCGATTTATCAGCTGAAGCGTTTGAACACGTTTTAAGCTCGGCTTTAGATAGGTTGATAGGAAGAAAATTTGTAGAAGAAAAAGATGGTCTTTATAAAGTTTCAGAAGGTTCAAAGACGGTCCTTAAATACTATGCAAATTCAATTGAGCATTGGAACTAACACTTAGTGAACTGAGAGCCAATACTTATACTTCAGGGGGCTCTGAGGTCACGGCTCTGCAATAGCATCTATTTTCTGCACCATCTTCTAGACTTAATTTCTACCTTTCGAGATGTTAATAAATTTAAACATAAAAAAAACAGGACATTATAGCCCTGTTTTTAATTTACTTACTGCTCTATCTCTGAATAATTACGTTTTAAAAATATGCCTCGTCAAAATCCATCAAACTTTCACTGCCAGCTTCTATAGTCATTAACAGTGATGATGTTTGAGGTAGAAGCTTGTGCATATAAAAACGCGCAGTTTTTATCTTAGCGTTATAAAAATCGGCTTCGACACCGCCTTTATTGGCAATAGCGACTTTAGCCATTCTTACCCACATGTAGCCGACTGTGACCAGACCAAACATTTTCAGGTAATCAACTGATGCTCCACCTGCATGATCAGGGTTCTGCATACCGTTTTTAGCTATCCATGCTGTTGCTTGTTGTAACTCGGCGAAAGAGTCGGTTAGAGGTTTTATAAATTCTGCTAATTCTTCAGACTGACTTTCAGTAGCAATAAATTCGCCAATTTTAGTTAAAAATTGTTTAATTAATCGACCATTATGGATGTTCATTTTACGGCCAACTAAATCAAGAGCCTGAATACCATTGGTTCCTTCGTAGAGTTGGGCGATACGAGCATCACGAACAAATTGTTCCATACCATGTTCTGATATAAAGCCGTGACCACCAAAGATTTGAACGCCTAAATTAGTTGAGTCATAACCAGTATCACTATTGAACGCTTTGATAACTGGAGTCAGAAGTGATGCGAAATCATCAGCTTCTTGACGTCTTTCCGGATCGGGGTTTTTTGCATAGTGATCAAGTTCTTGGGCTATCCAATAAGTCATTGCACGACAACCTTCATTGTAGGCGCGCATGGTTAGTAACATTCGGCGTACATCAGGATGGACAATAATCGGATCAGCTTTCTTCTCTGGATATTTCACGCCAGTTAATGAGCGCATCTGAACACGATCACGAGCATACTCTACGGCTCCCTGATAGGCTTGTTCACCAGCGGCTAGTCCCTGAATACCAGTGCCTAGTCTTGCTGTATTCATCATTACAAACATGGCTTGCATGCCTTTATGTTCGGTTCCAACGAGATAACCTTCGGCATCATCCATATTGATGACGCAGGTTGCACTACCTTTGATACCCATTTTGTGTTCTAT
>JBLHLI010000237.1:0-4672 GCA_047618765.1 Enterobacterales bacterium
AGCCTATTTTCATCATATGCAGCCTGAGTTGATGTGTTTTACCTGTGATGGGTTGTAAGTGAAAGAGACCTAGATCATTATCTCGCTCTACTAATCTAATTTTTGAACGTGCATTTACCTCACCCTCGCCCTCTTCCATTAAAAATCTTGGTGATGATTTAACCAATCTATTTTCAACATCCCAACAACTTGAGTCAGGAATTTGTAGTTGTTTAATCATAGCTAGAGCATGGTAACTTTTTGATATCTTTTTCTGCTCAAAAAGTTGGCAATAAATACCTCTGGTTTTTTGATTGAGAGAAAATAACACTAAGCCTGAGGTTTCGCGGTCAAGTCTGTGCAAGGGTACAATATCAGGATTATCAATTTCTTGTCGCAGCCGTTCCAACAAACATTCATTAACATATTTTCCACCAGGGGTTACTGGAAGAAAATGTGGCTTACAGGCCACTAAAAAATTTTCGTTTTGAAAAAGAATATGATGTTCAAAAGGAATGACTGGTTCATTTTCAACTTCGCGGTAATAACATAAGGTTTTATTAACAATAAAAGCTGTCTCTAGGTTAACCGTTTCCCCTTGACGCCAATGCATCTTGCCCTCTCTTAGTCTGGATATCCAGATGTCACTACTTATGTGAGGGAACTTCATAACCAGATAATCTAGCAATGTTGTCCACTGTTCATTTTTTGAAGGTAGAGTGATATGAGAAGGGCGTTTAGCAATCGCCATAACAATGTCCGAAATAACAAATTTTATCTAGTTTAACATAGAAAATATTAATCATAATAGCGGCCTAAATAATCTGCTGTGATATAGTTTATAACAGTGGTTTTAAACAATTATCTAATAATAATTAAAAAGGAGTTCACAGTGATTGAGCAATGGGTAGGAACCATCAATGGTTACCTTTGGGGCAGTGTGTTAATTTACTTATTAACGGGCTGTGGTCTTTGGTTTACTGTGCGTTTAAAAGGTCTTCAATTTACTCATTTTTTCCATATGTTTTCGTTATTAAAATCAAGTCGAAAACGCTCATCTCATGGTATATCTTCATTTCAAGCATTGTGCACCTCCCTTGCCGCCCGAGTTGGTACCGGTAACCTTATGGGCGTTGCCTTAGCAATTTCTTTAGGTGGAGCAGGCGCAATTTTCTGGATGTGGTTGATTGCCTTAGTTGGCATGTCGACTGCTTTCGCTGAAAGTACTCTTGGGCAATTATATAAAGAGACTGATGAGAAAGGTAATTTTCGTGGTGGTCCAGCTTACTATATTAGTAAAGGCCTTAAAATGCCAAAAGTAGCCACCGCTTTTTCGCTTTGCTTATTTTTTGGCTATGGATTTGTATTTAGTTCCGTTCAAACCAATTCAATTACCGATGCATTTCAAGGTTCCTACGGTATAGAGCCGCTACTTACTGGTATTGTTATTACTATCTTAACCGCAATCATTATCCTTGGTGGACTTAAAAGTATCGCCCGATTCGCTGAATTAATCGTACCTTTTATGGGTCTTGCTTACTTTGCAGTTTGCATCGTAGTCATTACAATAAATATAGAATTAATCCCTGGTATTATTTCTGATATCTTTGCTTCAGCATTCGGTTTAAAAGAAGCCGGTGGAGGCTTAGTTGGAGCAGCTATTGTTCAAGGTGTAAAGAGAGGCTTGTATTCTAACGAAGCAGGCATGGGTAGTTCTCCTAATGCAGCGGCGGCAGCAGATCCTTACCCTCCTCACCCAGCCTCTCAAGGTTATATTCAAATGTTGGCGGTATTTTTTGACACTATCGTAATTTGTTCCTGTACTGCAATTTTGATTTTGCTCTATCAAGATACGGGTTCAGAGGCAAAAGGTATTCAACTAACTCAACAAGCGCTGGCTTTTCAGGTAGGTGATTGGGGTACAGATTTTATAACCTTTGCCATTTTATTATTTGGATTTACTTCCATCGTGGCTAATTATGCCTATGCCAATAATAATCTAAAATATATTAAACTCGATAATTACTATGGTCGTTGGTTTCTTAGAATTGGCTTTTTAGCTATGTTAATATTTGGATCTATGGCCTCTCTTCCAGAAGTTATAGCTCTCGCAGATTTATCCACAGGCATTATGACCTTGATAAATGTTTCCGTACTATTTTTGTTTACTAAAGTGCTTGTTACCATTACTAAAGATTATAACTCGCAACACAAAAAAGGCTCTCTGCCCTGCTATCAACCTAGTGATGCTGAGCATAAACGTTTTAACTTATCTAAAAATGTTTGGCGGAATAATTCTTGAGTGAATAAAAAAAGGGACATTTATCATGTCCCTTTTTTTATCATCTTGATTTTCATGCTGTACTATCAACTATCAACTATCAACTATCAACTATCAATAAAGAATCTTTTGTTATTCTTTAACCGGCTTATACTTTTCAAACCAAGTTAATATATTACCAACTTTCTGTATCAAGTTGCTAGGTCGTGCAGCAATACCATGATGTGCTTTCACTACTCTCACCATAGCGGTATCAACATTTTGTAATTTCAATGCTTGATAATATTGCTCAGTTTCACTCATTGGAGTTCTGTAATCAACCTCACCAGTAATAAGCATTGTTGGTGTTTTAACGTTACCCACTAGTGACAAGGGAGAATGCTTCCACAGATGTTCAACATTATCCCAAGGCATGCCTGGCATCCAATATTTTGTAAAGTATGCATAACCGTCAGCGGTAAGACTAAAGCTAATCCAATTGATTACTGGCTTTGCCACAACAGCTGCTTTAAAGCGATCAGTTTTACCGACTATCCAAGCGGTAAGTACGCCGCCACCTGAACCACCCGTTACAAATAACTGTTCAGGATCTACGTAGTTTTTCGCGATCACAGCATCGACTACATCCATCAAATCATCATAATCCGAGGAAGGATAATTATGATGTATCAAATTAGCAAATTCTTCTCCATAAGAGGTGCTACCCCTTGGATTAGACCAAACCACTACATAACCCTTTGCAGCCATTAATTGTATTTCAGTACTGTAATGAGGACCGTAAGTTGCATGGGGTCCACCATGAATTTCTAAAATAAGTGGATACTTTTTAGTTGCATCAAAATTAGGTGGTAAGGCTATCCAAGCCTCGATATCTCTACCATCAACCTTTGATTTTACTGTCATCGCTTCAACCGATGCCATATCTTTATGCGCCATCAAATCTTCATTGAGTTGTGTAAGCCTACGAGTCTTTCCACTTTTACTCAGCAATGAAAGATCTGCTGGCCGCTGGGTATCACTTGCTGTGTAAACTACACTGCCATTTGCTAAGGCATGATATTCACCCGATGTATAAGGACGTCCTAAAGATTGGCCGCCTAATGACGCTTTGAGATTTCTTTGCTTGCCTTTTAAACTGACATAGGCAAGACGTTTTTTACCTTGATCATCATAGGTAAAATACACGCCTTTTCCATTGGCTGCCCATTGCAGATCGCCAACACCTCTGTCGAGTGTTGGCGTTAGGTCTATAGAATTTTTCCCGTCTGTACTCATCACAAATAGGTGGGCATTTTGACTCGATAGTTTCCTATCATCAAAACGCAGGTAAGCTATTTTTTTACCATCAGGACTGATTATAGGGCTAAAGTCAGGACCCTCTCTCTCAACTAGGTTTTTCACTGAACCATCAGCAATATCAATTTCATAGATATCTGATTCTAGGGGGCGAAGCTCCCAATCAGTGTTAAAGTCTGCACTGATGATGATTCTTCGACTGTCTTTGGACCAATTAATTGTTCCATTATGGTGGTAACTTCCTTCTGTAACCTGACGGGCTGTTCCACCTGTCGTTGGTACTACATAAATGTGACTGTAGCCTCGTGGTAAAAATCCTTGGCCATTACTTCGATAGTTGGTTCTATCAACATATTTTGCTGTACCTGCCCATTTTGCTTCCTTGGGTTTTTTTGGCATTTCTTTAAAGATAGTTTTGGGTGGTTCAGGTTTAAACATGGAAAATGCCAACCACTTTCCATCAGGTGACCAAGAAATATTAGCTGGCGAATTTTGTAAATCGGTGACTCTTGCTGTCTGGGCTGTATCTATCCAACGTATATAAAGCTGGCTTTTCCCTTCTATAGCTGAGACATAGGCTAACTTTTTTCCATCGGGTGAAAAACGCGGCATTCTATAACTTGCCTTGCCTGATAAAAGAGGTCTGTGGTTTTTTCCATTAACATCAATTTGCCATATATTGGTTCTTGTTCCATCTGTCATGATATCGAATGCTCGACGTTCATAGACGATTGTCTTGCCATCTGCTGATATTTGGGGTGATGCTGCATATTCTAGATTGAAGATATCTTCATAGGATAATAGCTTTTGGTTGACCTCTTCTTTTGCATTGATGTTTAGGCATAGAAGGGCAATAGTCAGAATTAAGCCCATTGAATGAGGTTTTTTTAAGGACATTTTTTATTTTCCTTTCGAGTTTGAATTGTTTTTGGTTGTTAGCTTTTTATTTCTTTTTTTAACTTTGTATATTTTGGATGTTATTATTACCTTTATTGATTGATAATAAAAGGGAAGCTTTACTGATAGAGTTATTGGATAAATATACTAGGTTATCGGCTTCAGGCACTACCTGAATCCTTTAAGCTCGGTTGGTAATTCTAGACAAGTAATTTAGAG
>JBLHLI010000238.1:0-4670 GCA_047618765.1 Enterobacterales bacterium
TTTGCTTTATTTAGAGAAGATATTCGTCAAGAGATGATCATTTCAAGATACAGACAGGGAGCAGTTAGCCGCAGTATTTTTGTTTCTGAACAAGAAGTTGATGACATCTTAACTTTAATGAATGATCAAGGCGCCTCAAGTATTAGTTATCGTCTGAGGCATCTCATGGTTGCGATAGCTGAATCAGCAGAACCCGATGAAATCGACCGTGCTAATGCTAAAGTTGCTTCTATTGTTGAGCGCTATAAAGCCGGTGAAGTATTCTCAAGTATTATCGTTGCTGAATCTGATGCTTCAGATGCCATTGAAGGTGGAGATCTGGGTTGGAAAACCATTGAGCAGTTACCGACGTTGTTTTCAGAATCTGTATCTAATCTTGAACAGGGTCAACTGACAGCTCCACTTCGTTCAGCAAATGGTCTTCATCTTTTAATGCTCGAAGAGAAAAAAGGTGGTGAAGATAAACAAATGGTAGATGAGGTTAATTATCGCCATATTCAAATCAAAGTTACTCAAGTGATGACATCTGAAAAAGCTGAGGTTAAACTGCTTTCGATTCGTAAAGAAATTCTTGCAGAAGAAGCAGATTTTGGAGAGCAGGCAAAGGTATATTCTGAAGACCTTGCAACAGCTTCCGGTGGCGGGGATCTGGGTTGGGCTTCTCCTGAAGCTTTCAAATCAATTTATGGCGATAAGGTTGCTAATTTGAAAGATGGTGAACTGAGCGAGGTTTTTCAGGGCGCAAGTGGCTGGTATCTTGTCGAACAGTTAGGAACAAGAACGACTGATCAAACCGAAGATGTGAAAAAAATGAAGGCTCGTAGAATTTTGCAAAATAGAAAATTTACAGAAGAGCAAGAAGCTTGGTTACGAGAGATTCGTGAGGAAGCTTATGTCAAAATACTTCATGAACAATAAGAATCTGTAATGTCCTCGCTAATTCCACGTCTGTTAATTACAGCAGGCGATCCGGCGGGTATAGGACCTGAGCTTTGTCTTCAAATAGCTCAATGTAGCTTTGCATCTGAGCTTATATTTATTGCCGATCCTGATCTGCTCAGACAGTATGCCAAAAGGCTATCCATTAAGGTTATCATTGAAGAATGGAAAGGCCCTTCATCTGAAAGATTTTATCATCAAGCAGGCACACTCAAAGTTTACTCTACGAAACTTAGAGAACGTACCGAGCCCGGTGAGTTATCATTAGAAAATGCTCACTATGTGATTGAGACTTTAACAAAAGCTAACGAATTGCTGATGTCTAAGCAGGCGGATGCCCTGGTTACTGGACCTGTGCATAAAGCAATTATAAACCAAGCTGGAATTGCTTTTTCGGGTCATACGGAATTTTTGGCAGAAAAGTCATCCACTAAACAAGTGGTCATGATGTTAGCCTGTAGTGAATTTAAAGTGGCTTTGGTGACAACACATTTGCCCCTAAGAAATGTTGCAGATGCTATTACTGAGAAAAAGTTACTGAGTGTACTCGATGTTTTACATAAGGATATGCAGAAAAAGTTTCATCTTGAAAACCCTGTCATTCATGTATGTGGCTTAAATCCACATGCAGGTGAGGATGGTATCTTAGGCTTGGAAGAAAAAGAAATTATTGAGCCGGTATTAGAAAAACTCAACAAAAAAGGCTTTAATCTCAAAGGCCCATTTCCAGCTGATACTGCTCTAACACCTAAAGGATTAGAGGGCGCTGATGTTACTTTAGCCATGTATCATGACCAAGGTTTATCAGTACTAAAATATGCAGGCTTTGGCAAGGCTGTTAATATCACTCTGGGTTTGCCTTATATCCGTGTTTCGGTCGATCACGGAACTGCACTAGACCTGGCCGGTAAAGGCATTGCAAATAGTGGTAGTTTAAAAGAAGCTATTCATCAGGCAATATTAATGGCCGACCCAAATAATTGAAAATCTGTACTAGTAATAGTACTAGTAATAGAAACTGGAAGTAGAGCAGTGGCACAGAATAAAATGCACCAGGGACACCTGGCTAGAAAAAGGTTTGGACAGAATTTTTTACATGATGAAGGTATTATTCACCGCATTATCATGTCGATTGCACCCAAACCTGGTCAACATATTGTTGAAATTGGCCCAGGATTAGGCGCCCTAACAAAAGAAGTATTACCACTTGTTGGTGAAATGGATGCCATTGAATTAGATCGTGATTTAATTGTTAAATTAGAGCAGATGGCTGAAGGTGTTGGTACCTTAAGACTACATAGTGCTGATGCTTTAAAGTTTGATTTTAATAGTTTAGCTAAAGAAGGGCAGCAACTTAGAGTTTTTGGTAACTTGCCTTATAATATATCCACGCCACTCATCTTTCATCTTTGTGCTCAAGGTTCTTTAATAAAAGAAATGCACTTTATGCTACAAAAAGAAGTTGTCGAACGTATGGTTTCCGGACCAGGCAGTAAGCGCTATGGTCGATTAAGTGTGATGGTTCAATATTTTTGTCAAGTTCGATGCTTATTCTACGTTCCAGCAAGATCTTTTACTCCGGCTCCTAAGGTAGAGTCTGCTATTGTAAGGTTGCAACCCCATAGACAAAAACCTTATCCCGCTAAACAAGAAAAAGTATTTTCTACCCTTGTTACAACTGCCTTTAATCATAGAAGAAAGACCATGCGCAATGCGCTTCGAGAAATGGTTGATGAACAACAATTAGTTGACGCAGGCGTTAATCCTGATGCAAGACCTGAAACAATAAGTCTTGAACAGTTTGTTGCTATCGCTAATTCTATAGATCTTGAGTAACCATCTAGTTACGAGGAATTAGAATGTTAGATGGGTGGTTCAAGCCGCCTTGGTCGCAGTAAGCAATTATCACTGGTAATAATCATCAAGCTGTAAACTCTTCAGGGGTTCTGTTTATGACCTGTGACCAGGTTTTATTATCCTCAGATAAAGATGCGAAAAGCCTACTGAATAAAAACAAAGAAAGCGTTGTAACTCTAGAAATCTCAGCAGCAGCACAGGGTTTAGACAATGAAGATGATGAACGGAAAGTACGTCATATTTTAGAAACTGATTAATCAAAAATAACGGATGCTTGATTTCTACCTGCTTCTTTTGCTTTATAAATTTAAAAATGCACTTAATGCTTCTATGGTTAGAGTTAAACCTCAGAGCTTTGTGCAATTTATCTATGAAAAACTTGAAAAGAAGAAGCCACTCCTTGAAGGAATGGCCCATGGCTATTTGTAGAAAAGCTAAGCTAGACGTCTGTATTTAATGCGGTGAGGTTGATCAGCACTCGCGCCTAATCGGCGCTTTCTATCAGCTTCATATTGTTGATAATTACCCTCAAACCAAACTGTTTGAGAATCACCTTCAAAGGCTAAGATATGAGTAGCGATTCGATCTAAAAACCATCTATCGTGAGAAATAACTACCGTGCAACCAGCAAAGGCGAGTAGAGCTTCTTCAAGGGCCCTTAACGTTTCTACATCGAGATCATTGGTTGGTTCATCGAGTAATAATAAATTCCCACCACGACGTAATAACTTTGCAAGATGAACTCTATTTCTTTCGCCACCTGACAAATTGCCGATGATTTTTTGTTGATCGGTGCCTCTAAAATTAAATCGACCTACATAGGCGCGCGATTGAACTTCATAACTACCTATTCGAATAATATCCTGACCTTCGGATATTTCTTCCCAGACAGTTTTGGTATCAATTAAACTATCTCGTGATTGACCCACATGGGCAACTTCAACCGTTTCACCTAGTATTAATTCACCTGAACTAGGCGTCTCATCACCGGTTATCATATTAAATAAAGTAGTTTTACCGGCACCATTTGCGCCAATAATACCTACGATTCCACCCTTAGGTAAACGAAAGTTGAGATTGTCATAGAGTAAACGGTCATCGAAAGATTTGCCGACGGCAACAGCTTCAACAACTTGATCACCTAATCTTGGGCCTGGAGGAATATACAGATCTTGAGTTTCATTACGTTTTTGGAATTCCATTGAAGACAGTTCTTCGAATCTTGCAACCCTAGCTTTAGCTTTAGCTTGGCGTCCTTTAGGATTAGATCGAACCCATTCAAGTTCTTCTTTCATCGCACGAGAATGAGCGGTTTGTTGTTTCTTTTCTAGGCTTAAGCGTTCATCTTTTTGTTCTAGCCAAGATGAATAGTTTCCTTCCCAAGGTATGCCCCTACCTCGATCAAGTTCAAGTATCCAGCCAGCGACATTATCAAGAAAGTAACGATCGTGAGTAACAGCAACAACAGTGCCTGGATACTCAAGCAAAAAGCGTTCAAGCCAAGCAACAGATTCAGCATCTAAATGGTTAGTCGGTTCATCGAGTAACAACATATCTGGCTTTGATAACAATAATTTGCATAAAGCTACACGACGGCGTTCACCACCAGAGAGTTTTGTAACATCGGCATCCCAAGGCGGTAATCTTAGAGCGTCGGCTGCTATTTCAAGTGTTCTTTCAATTTCCCAACCATTGCCGTTTTCTATTATGTCTTGCAATTTAGCCTGTTCTTCCATTAAAACTTCAAAATCAGCATCAGGGTCAGCAAATAGTTCACTCACTTCATTAAAGCGTTTAAGAGTATCGATCATAGCGCCCATGCCTTCTTCAACATTGCCTCTGACATCTTTACTTTCGTCAAGTTGAGGTTCTTG
>JBLHLI010000239.1:0-4654 GCA_047618765.1 Enterobacterales bacterium
TCTAAAGCTCGAATACGCTCGGCTATATCATCTACGGCTACTGCCAATTCAGTGTAATGCTCTTCAAACATCAGGTGTAATTCACGGAATTGAGAGCCGCTTACATTCCAATGAAAATTATGCGTCTGTAAATACAATGTGTAAGAATCTGCCAAAAGGCGTTTTAGACCTTCCGCAATTTTCTGCCTATCTTCAGTATTTATTCCTATGTCAATTTTAGTCATTTCATTTTCCTCTCTAGTTGAAAATTAATATTCAAGATCATAACGCCTGAGTTCACCTCCATTTGAGGCGATGTCTGTTTTTGCGGAAGCAAAAATGGGCAGCGGGTCAAATGTCCGGTGCAGCGATTTGTTATGAGCAATCCGGCCAGACTCACAAAACACATTATTTGAACTCGCCAGTGGCAAACCAATGTGCACAATCGGGGCCAAGCTCTGATTCCGCACGTTGCTCATAATTCAGGACCTGTTCAGCAGAAAGCATATCAAGCCACCGACCATTCGTGCCTTTGTGAATAAAGGTTTGCGCGCCACCATCCCAGAACGCGCCTCCAAGAGGAACACTCTTTGTGGCATTGGCCTTCATATAGTCAAAACTGCAATGCTTTAATATATTCTCCCAGTTCGATTCTTCGATGGGTGTGCCAATGAATTCTGCAATGCGGCGAATCTCTCCAGGCATGTCTGACTTCAAATTCGCAAAATGTACCATGTGCACGTTCGGCAAACTATGAATCGCCCACCAAGTGCGAGCATTGTCCCAGAGCGACCAAAATGGAAAGCCGTCTTTTTCCAACCAATCGTCGAAATACTGAGAGATCGACGAGCACGGTGACTCTATCTCTGGGCCGATTCTGCCTGGCGTATTGTTAAGAGCATCGTACCAAGCTGTGTTAGCATTAAGATGATGGTTGTAAAGGCTCCAAACAACATCGCGCCCGTCTCGACCGATGTAGATGTACTTTGCCCTTTCCGAAAAGACCAAGGCATCCACAGGCAAATGAGTTTTTACGAATCGACGATGCGTCTGTTCCTCGACCGCTGGCAACTTGACTTCTTTCGGAGGAACTCGCAAGTCTATCCACGGCGACATTTCAGCAACTTCCAAGCCCTCCTCGCCTGAAAACAGGAGCTGGGCCAAAATTTGCTGCATCCAAGTCGTCCCGGATTTGGCATAGGTTGAAATAACAATATCGTCATCACGGAATACAAAATCATTCCAGATTGTCGAATCAAAATGGTGGTTGTGAAGCTCTCGTTTCTTTACGGGAAAAGTGATTTCATTCATTAGTGGTCATCTCCTTAGCCTACAAGTTGCGCATAACGCATTGCTAAGCGGAAAATAATGGTTGGCTATAATCCCGGAGCGATGGCCAACTGTTATTTTTCCGTTTAAGCAACTTGTTATGCGGTTTTTAAAACCAAACTTTTCGTTTGCATAAAAATCACAAATGAAAATACAATCTCTGTCACACCACCCACGAATGCACCAACTATAAAATTAGCACCTAATAATATACATAACATACCAGAAATAATGAGGAAAACACCTAAAACCCAATAAGTCTTTATACCATATAAAGTGTTAAAAACTAAATAGCGTACGCCAATGATCATTAGCATTATTGGGTAAAACCATTCAACTTGCAGTTTTGCTACATAAAAAGCTAAGAACAAACCAACAAATAATATAATGGTGCTCTCTAAAGCAAGTTTGCCTAAGGGATTTTTAGGATTATGATTTCCAGAGCGTTTAAGGATTTTTGAAAGTAACATAGCTAAAGGATGTATAAACATACCACCAAAAAAAAGAGTCAACATGCTCGTTTGGTTTGAATACAGCAGTGCTGCTATACCTGCAATACACCAAACTAAACCAGAAACTAAAACACCTGTTCCCCCACCAAAATACGAAAAATTCATATCATTTTGTGCATCTTCAAATTTCATGGATACTCCTTAATCCAGAACCGTATAACGCCTTTTGTAAACGGTACAGCTTTGCTGCATCTGGCGACCGAAGGGAGCGTATTTAACGAACTGGTTATTTGGCTTAAGAGTCTGCATTAGAACAAGCCTCTTCCCTGTTGATTCTTGTTTCGTTGCTGGCTTTGTTGCCTTGTCAGTTATAAATCGTTTTCCGTTAACTGTCTGTAGTGTTACTTCTATCGTAGGCTATAAAAGTGCTGCTTTTCTGTTGTTAAGATTACCACCAATAGTTATGATATTTCCATGACTATAATTTAGTGACTAATTTTTAAGTAGCTACAAACCTTAATTGCGAATTGATCGCCATTAATAGCTGTTGATGCCAAGCCTTTATTATTATCAAAGAACTTTAGTCAGGTCCTCCTCCACCTAGATTTCGTTTAGCAAAATAGTCCTCGAATGCTTCTTTACTAGCAACGACACAGCCTGAACCAGGTTGCCCACATTTTTTATCACCAACCCTTGACCCAGTACTTCCTCTACGACTATAAATCTCCAGTTCCTTGATTTCATCCATAATATTTTCAAAAATGTAAAAGGGTTCAGTTTGTTCGCCTATTACTGTTAACACTTGATCATCTGGATGTGCAATCTGTTTAGTATTTATTGGTATCGGTTGATTAGCAATCGGCTGAGTTACTTCTGCAACATCTTTTGTTTTAGGAGTGATTGATTTTAATAACTGCTTAGCTTTTGGGTTACCTGCTTTAGCTGCTTGCTCTATAAGCCGTAGACCTTCTTCTATGTCATTTTTTTTAATGAAAAGAATACCTAAATCGAGTAGTGCGGGTGGGTAGTTTTTATTTGCCGAGCGTTCTAGATATTTGTCAGCCCGAGGAACGTCGATATCAGTATGGTATCCTTGCCGATGCCACTGAGATATATAGTAAAGTGCAGGAGGATATGTCTGATTTCGCGCTCTTCTCATCCACTTCCAAGCTAAGTCATCGTCAATAGTCTCAAGAAGTTCTCCTGATTTGTAGGACAAAGCTAAAATTGTTTGTGCCTGAGGACTACCATTCCTAGAATATTTCTTTAATTGCGCAACCCTATCTTCACAATTTTCATAGCATTCAAGACGTTGAGTTCCTGATATTTCACCTGCTGACAGATATGAACTTATGCTACACGACAATAATATAAGAACGGTTATTACAATTATTGATTTCGACATAATTCTAAACTCCTTTTAGAAAATATTTAATTAGATTAATTGCCACCATACTAAATTGAGCGATTAGAGTCTTGGTATTAGTTAACATCTGGTGGCTCATTAGAATCGCATTTTTTACAGTTTAACATTTGACCTAGCACACTGTTACGGCCTTCTTCTGATTCAACCCAAGGACGATTTGTCCATGGTGGATTATGTCTTACATGCTGAAAGTGTCCACAGTTTAGTTCAGCAACCCAATGGTTTTCAACATCCTTATGATAACCTGTGATTGGCTTATTCATGCTATCTAACGCCTAGCGTAAGTTGCAGTTGTAGCGCAGCGTAAAAATTATCCACTTCACGCATTGGTTATGCAGCTTGGGAAACTTCCCACCCAGGGAAAACGAGTACAGCAGGATGGCATTTAAGGGCATGTGCAAGTGTCTTAGCACGTTCAACGCCTAAGTTAATTCTGTCATTTTCAATAGCAGATAAAGTGGATTGAGGAATATTAGTTAAAAGTGCTAATTGGTTTTGGCTTAATTCTTGAAGCTCACGAATAATGCGTACAGATTCACCCACCGAAACTTTAATGGTCTGTTTGGCTTTAGTAAAATTTTTCATAGTTAATTGCTCCTGTAGTCATGCGGAGTAACTCTCATTACTTTAACGAATATCTGTTCTTGTTCAATTTGATAAATGACACGATATTGTAAGTTAAGCCTAGAAGAACGATGTCCTTCCCAGTTGCCGGATAGGGCCTCATCGTTAAAGCCTCTAATTAATCTAAGACCTTGTGGTCCTGAGATTCTTACAATATCTTTCCACTTTTCGTAACGGCGTAGAATTTCAGAAGGGATTTCCTGAATCTGCTTTGTTGCTTTTGAGTGTTCGTATATTTCCCACATACTATAAATGGTATCATACTATATATGGTATACCAACCTAATTTAAAGCTGCATAACGCCTTACGTAAGTTGTAATTTTGTAGTTCAACGGAAAAGCTATCCACTTCACGCATTGATTATGTACGTGTTTAATCATTGAACCCCTTCTAATTCTTCTTTTAATGGTATTCTAAAGCTAACACATTGTTGTTCAATACATGAAGCAGTAGTCGGTAAAAGAGAATCACATATAGAAAACAAACAGTCATTAATATCACTCGATTCTCTTATGGATTTAATTTTTGAATATGTTGTTTTGTTAACTGTACCAAGACACTGACCTCTTGTAGTGAAGGTAGTATCAACACAATCTGTATCTTGATTACATGATTTACCATTTGTTACTAAACTTATAATTGTTTTGTCATATTCTTTACAATGTGGAAGATAATTAAAATCAACATTCGTTGGTATCGATGAGTTTCTAATGTTTATACCACGATCTACAGCATTAGGCGTTTCAGGTTGTAATACGTAACTAATAATTATAAATGCTATAAATATCAAAATAGTAGCTATTAAAATTGATGGCAGGATTTTCATTTAAAGTACATAACGCC
>JBLHLI010000240.1:0-4586 GCA_047618765.1 Enterobacterales bacterium
CTTGTAACTTGAGCTCACCCGATTGCACTACACCGGTCCAAATTCTTTCTTTGCTAATAGTTAAAGTATTAGATGAGCTAGATAATTTCCAAATCATAAGACATATAAAAATTAGTCCAGTAACAATGAGTAGTGACTTTTTATCCAATACTCCAAGTATTTTCTCTTGTTTAACTTCTCTTTTAATATCCATACATAACCTTTTAAACCAAATTTTAAATATTACTCAATTGAATTGCAACTAACATGCCACTTGTAAAGTTGTTGATTTTGTTGATATTTTTTTTAATTTCGTTTGAAATGTTCTATTGTGAAAATAATAATCTATCAAAATCGTAAAATAATTTTCGAAATCGTCAATCACAATTTCATTTGAATTATTTAGGTTTCAATCTAACTATCTGAAATTTATCTAGTCTTTGCTTTACCAATAAAAATTACCAGAGAACGGATGGAATTAATAAGATTGAAGTACAGCCATAAAGATTTGAAAGACAGGGAAGAATTGGGTCAATGAAGCAGAAAATAACACCTCCCGACTCATACTCTCAAGTGGCACCTATGATGGCACCGCCAAAAGCCCCAACAATTGTCGTCACAGCTAAGCATATGAAAAAGAAATGCTGCACTAATTGAGTTATGTGAAACGCTAGGTAGGCCACTAATAAGTGCAATGGCAGAAGATTTCCCTGCATATGACAAAAACTTACGCCTTGATACCCTTTATTTATTTTGCATGTTATTTTTATTGTTTTTCATAATTTAACTTTCTTATCACTAATCAGTAATCACAACTATAACTCTGCAATACATTCAATTTCTAGTTTTGCCTTTAAGGCCAAACCAGATGTAGCAAAGGCGCTTCTTGTTGGTAATTTATTAAAAAACTTTTTATATATATCACTGGCACTTTTCCAATCATCAATGTTTTCAAGCATTAGAGTACATTTTACAATGTCATCAAAATCTAAATTATTTTCCTGAAGTATATAACCGATGTTTTTCATCGACTGTGACATTTGTTCCTCTACTCCATCACTAACTAATGTCATTGTCCCTGGATGATTGCCAATTTGGCCAGACATCCATAACATACCATTTGAAATTCGTGCACTAATAAAGGGTAACTCAGGATTATCACCCCGATAAATAAATGCTCCGTTTTTAATCACATGAGAAATATTCATTGCGCTCAGAATATCATGACTCGGATCTTTACTTAAAATAACCAAATTGGCTTTTTTACCTTCCTCAATACTCCCTGTCTCTTGCTCTATCCCTATAACTTCTGCACCATGAATTGTTGCGGCCTGTATCGCCTCTAGCGGTGTTAGTCCTGCATGTTCTACAAGCAATTGCATTTCTTTTTGTACTAGAGGGAAATCAACACCCGCAGAATCACTTGTTCCATCAGTTCCTGTTGAAATTTTAATTGCATTTTTATGAGCTAATCTAGTATAAAAATATCCCCATTCTTTAATAAGCACATTAATTTCAGTTGATTTTGAACGCGCATCAAACACAGTCAATGTTGGATCGAGGATTGTTCCTTGCGTCTTCATTTCAGTGAATAACTTATCAAAATTCTCAGGCTTAAATGAAGCAAGTTTTTGCTCATTAGATATCATTTCTTTCTTGCGTCTTAGTTGGTAAAATTTATCAACCACTTCGGATGATATATCTGGTGCATGAGAAATTGTTTCAACACCACCTAACACTGCATCTATTGGACGTGCATCGCCTACATAGGCATGAGACCAAGCCTTTAACCCATGCTTTTTTGCCGCAGATGCTAACTTACTTATTAAAGCAGCAGGCACCTTGGCATAAATTTTAATACCAGTCGCCCCAGTACCTTTAGCACGCAACATAACTTCATCAAGGTCAGTGGTCTCATCAACTGCTCTCATCCAATCAACCTGCCCTGGTATTTCACCTTTAGCTGATGCCACAGTTCTCGGATCAGAAAAGAACTCTTCCCCACCAATAATGACTGAAAAATAAATATCAGGTGATTGTATGATGTCATTGTCTGCACGACGCTTCAGATAGGTGAGCACTCTGTTATCACCACCCATGTCCCGAACTGATGTAACTCCCCCTTTTAAAAGATTGCGAAGTCGCATACGAGTAACTTTTTCATTGTCCCAATCTTCAGGTGAAGTTGCATGATGTACATGTGTATCGATCAATCCAGGAATAACATACTTACCTGTCATATCAATAAGTATCATTCCTTTCTTTTTTCTAAATTTCTTTATCGGCCTAATTGAGGTAATCTCATCATCTTTAACCACTATAGTTTGATCTTTTAATACAACTAGGTTTTTAACATCAATATAATTAACATTATATAAAACATATTCAGCTGAAAATAAAAGATTGGTAGAGAACATCAGAACTATTATTAAAATAGATAGTTTTAGTTTTCTAGACATAAGTTAGCCTCCAAAGGCATCAGAATGAGGGTGATTTCAAATCGTCTAAATCGGAATATAGTCTAAGTCTAAATCAGTTTGTAAGATAGGCACAATATAATAGTTCAGCTTGCCTCACTATCGTTAGGCCCCCTGATTTATTTAGGCACTTTTTATGAGCATCAATCGCTTCAACAAGTTTTGTATTCTGATTTGGTGACATTGGATGATCGGTCACGGAAAGTTCCTGAAAATCTTCAACTTACAACTGACACTGCAGTCTATTCAATTAGGTAAAGTTCGCCATGGTTTCGGTTTTAACTTTCAGAAAATAATTGAAGAGGAAAACTCGTTAATTTTCTTGGCCTTAAAGGAGCTTTTTCAATGACACCTCCCGAGTCATAATCGGAGGGTAGGGGGCCATCATTTTTCAATCTCTTATACACACCCCTCCGACTATAACTGTTGGTCCACCCAACTTATAGTTTTGAAGCTGATGAAAGAGCACCTCCCCTTGATGGTTTGTTTACTTGAGAGTAGTCGTGTTATTAATGCATGTTGAAACTAAAATCAGTTGGTTAAATGTTATTGTTGAACATTTCAATGTCGTACATGCGTAATCTAGAGCAAGATCGCGTATGTTATACTGGTGATCGACTTGAAATCTATAAGGAGAGTAACATGCTGATTATTCCAGAAATCCAGATACGGGCAGGTAAAGTGGTTACTAACTCTATTGTCAATGGCACTGAAACAGAGCACGATATTTCACCTCTTGAAGCAATGAATAAATTTATTGATGAGGGCGCCGAAATAATCCAAATTATCGATCTCGACGCGGCAAGATCGAATTCCACAAATAACGAATCGTTAATAAAAGAACTTATTCAAAAAGCTGATATCCCATTACAGATTGGTGGCGGGATTAATACGTTAGTCAAGATTAACGACTGGTTCGAAACCGGTGCGGCACACTTGGTCTTTGGAACAATTGCAATCACCGATCGCCCACTGCTGATCGAAGCGGCTAACAGATATCCTGGCGGTATTATTGTACATCTAACAACACGTGATGGTCATGTCATCATAGATGGCGGAAAAACTGAAACCATATTTAAACCACAAGACATGATTTATGAATTGCAAATGACAGGGATAGCTGCTGTGATCCATAAAGAAATTAAGGACAAAAGCTACCAGATAATAGAGGCTTTGGCCTTAACTGAAACTTTAAGTCATGATATTTCTATACCCGTATATACCAGCGGTACGGTAATGTCGCTAGATGATGTTTCTAGGATACAACTAATGCCAAACATCAATGGTGCTGTTATCAGTCACGCATTATTCAGTAATGAACTATCTTTACCGGATATTATAGCTTTGGCACGTCAAAAACATAAAAATCCAGAGCCTGATTCCATTACACCAATTGTAAGAATGGGGCAACACCAAGTAATTCGAGCTTACCTTGCTGCTTATAATAATTCTCAGGCCTCTCGGGTTTGGAATCTTTCTTTACGTAATCAGATAATTGAAGCCAATCCCTACATGGAAGTTCTAGTACCACAGGCTGATCTAGATGTGGATGTCACTACAATTTCTCCACGAGAGCTACAAACGTATTACGAAGCTGAATTAGATAAATCAGATATCGTAATTGTCATCCTCGATGGTGTAGAGGCTAAGTCCTGGACCGGATATGAGTGTGGTTATGCTAGAGCGAAAGGGAAGTATATTTATGGTGTAACTTCAGATTACGAACTTAGTACTATCAGCAAGCAGAGGTTTTCTGCGATGTGTGATGAGTTAGTTCATTTTAATGCAAGTGATGATGTTAGTGTGTCAATCGACCAAATAGCACGCAAACTTTGTACTCGAACTATGGTGCAAGATCATCAGTCTAGCTAAATTTATTCTCAAAGATGAAGTGGCCGAACGGGAAGCCAAAAAAGAAGCTACGAGAATCACCCTAGAAAAAAACTCAAAGCTCAACTTCACATTAGACAAAAGGACCCTTTACCGATATACAACATTACCAACATTAGGTTCGGTAAAAGTTCGATGTTCGGTTACAAGAATCTTTACAAATGTTAAACTTACAGCAACTCTCTGTACCTTTAGTTCGGTCAGATTCGGCATGCTTTCGGTTGAGCAAAAAAGAGATTT
>JBLHLI010000241.1:0-4578 GCA_047618765.1 Enterobacterales bacterium
TAGGGACAAGAATTGAAGCTACAGAAAAAATGGCAAAACAAGTAGAAGCCTATATTCAAGAGGAGCTACTAGTCACTACAGAACGGTCAATAGGAGTTAAAAACTGGGTGACTTATGTTGGTTCTGGCGGCCCTCGATTTTTATTAACCCATAGCCCTAAGCCTGCAAAATCAAACTATGCCCTAATGGTTATTAATGTTAATTCTCATAAGAACATTGATGAAATAATGGCTAAGGTTGAAGACTATAGTTTTAATAATTTTCCTGATTTATTAGTCAAAGCGCGAAAGATTGAAAATGGTGCACCTATAGCAAGTCCTGTTGAAGTACGATTAAGTGGGGAAGATGCTGAGCAGTTATTTATTATCGTTGACAAAATTAAATTAAAAATGTCTGAAATTAATGGCTTGAAATCAGTCAATGATAATTGGGGACTGCCAATTAAAAAACTGCAAGTCAAAATTAATCAGACTAGAGCAAGAAGGGCAGGTGTTTCTTCTAAAGATATAGCCATATCATTGCAAACGGGGTTAACCGGACTAGAGCTGAGTCAATACCGAGAAGGCGATGTTGTTATACCTATTATAATGCGTTCAGTTGTTGCTGATAGGCAGGATATTAGTAAAATTGATGCTCTTGCAGTCTATTCACAATCTACTGGAAGTTCAGTGCCTCTAAAGCAAGTTGCTGATGTAGAAGTTGTTTGGGAATCGGCTAATATAATACGCCGTGATCGATCAAAAACCGTGACCATTGGTGCTCAAATCAAGTCTACAATAACAGCTTCCGAAGCCTTCGCAATTCTTAAACCTTGGTTAGATGAACAAAAATTACAATGGCCCTATGGTTATAAATATGAGTTTGGCGGTGAAGCAGAATCATCTGGTAAAGCGAATCAATCGATAACTGATAAATTACCCATCGCCTTCTTTATTATCTTGTTACTCCTTGTGGGACAATTTAATTCGATCCGTAAATCCATTATTATTATGGCTACAATTCCGCTGGGTTTAATCGGAGTTGTGGTGGGTTTATTAGTTGGCAACTCTTTCTTTGGATTTATGACATTACTTGGAATCATCTCACTGGCAGGTATCGTTATTAATAATGCCATAGTGCTGCTTGAGCGTATTAAGATAGAGACCGATAGTGGAAAATATACACCTGCTCAAGCTGTTATCGAAGGTTGTCAAAAACGTTTAAGACCCATTGTTTTAACAACTGCAACTACAGTTTTTGGTCTAATTCCACTCTATCTTGGTGGTGGTGAAATGTGGGAGCCAATGGCTTTATCAATTATTGGTGGTTTGCTGTTTTCAACACTATTAACCCTAGGTGTTATACCAGTGCTTTATGCTCTACTTTTCGGAATAAAGCATACTGAAGAGGAACAATTAGGGTAATAAATCCTGAGACATCTAATGATTAGAAACGTCTATATCATGACTAGCCGGCATTCTGAAATCTTCAACTAGTTGTTGAAGATGCTCTGGAGCAGGCCCTGTTATTTTGCCCACCGTAAAGGCTACAACAAAATTAACTAAGGCTCCAACAGCACCAAAGGCATTGGGTGAAATACCGAAAAACCAATTTTCCTCCATACCGCCTAAAAAGTCTGTACCGGGAATAAACATGATGCCCTTATGTTGAAAAACGTAGAGCATGGTAATGCCTATGCCTGCAAGCATGCCTGAAACCGCAGCTTTGCCATTAATTGTCTTGGAAAATATCGCCATCATTAAAACAGGAAAAATCGATGACGCTGCTAATCCAAAGGCGAGCGCCACTGTGCCCGCTGCAAACCCGGGTGGGTGTAGACCTAAGTATCCCGATATAATTATTGCCACTGTCATAACAATTCGACTGGATAAGAGCTCTCTTTTTTCACTAAGATTAGGTACAAATATTCCTTTCATTAAGTCATGGGATATTGCTGAGGATATGGCAAGTAATAATCCTGCGGCTGTTGATAAGGCTGCCGCTAAACCACCTGCAGCAACAAGGGCGATGACCCAATTGGGTAAATTAGCGATGGCGGGATTAGCTAAGACCATAATGTCGCGATCAATTTTGACCATTTCATTTTTTGTCACATCGGCTTCATAATTTACTTTGCCATCACCGTTCTTATCTTCAAATTGTAATAATCCGGTTTTTTCCCAATCTTTGAACCAGCCCGGGCGTTCTTCATAAATAAGTTCTTCACCTTCAGTTGGCACTAAAGTATCGGTTAGATTTAACCTTGCCATAGCACCAACAGCTGGAGCCACTGTATAAAGTAGGGCAATAAAGACTAATGCATAACCGGCTGATGAGCGGGCCGCCTTGACACTTGATACTGTGAAAAATCGCATAATCACATGGGGGAGTCCTGCTGTACCAATCATTAATGACAGGGTGTAGGCGAACATATTTAAGGTGCCGCCCATATTATCTGTGGTGTATTCTTTAAAACCTAAATCGGTAACAACAGCATCAAGTTTGTCGAGAAGATAGACTCCACTGCCGTCTGATAAGGTACTGCCTAATCCTAATTGTGGAATAGGATTACCCGTTAGTTGTATAGAGATGAAAATTGCCGGAATAGTGTAGGCGAAAATTAATACGCAGTATTGAGCAATCTGGGTATAAGTAATGCCTTTCATACCACCGATAACAGCGTATACCCAAACCACTGCCATACCGATACCTAAGCCTAGACCATAGTCCACCTCAAGAAAGCGAGAGAAGGCGACACCAACCCCTTTCATTTGGCCAATGATGTAGGTCAGAGATGCAATGATTAAACACAGAACAGCAACAAGTCGAGCAGTTTTAGAGTCGTAACGATCAAAAATAAACTCAGGTACAGTGAACTTGCCATGTTTTCGCATATAAGGTGCGATCAACATAGCTAAAAGTACATAACCACCCGTCCAACCCATCAAGAACACTGAGCCGCCATAGCCAAGAAATGCAATCAGGCCGGCCATGGAAATAAAGGAGGCGGCACTCATCCAATCAGCACCGATTGCCATACCATTTTGAATAGGTCCAATGCTGCCACTAGCGACATAAAAGTCACTGGTGGTGCTTGCTCGTGCCCACCAAGCGATAGCAAAGTAGATACCAAATGAACCAAAAACGGCGATGTAAGTGTAGAGTTGAAGTTCGTTCATTAGTCTTCTTCCTCCACATGATATTTTTTATCGAGTTTGTTCATTTTATAGGAGTACCAGAAAATCAGAGCAACGAAGGTGTAAATCGAACCTTGTTGAGCAAACCAAAAGCCGAGTTTGTAGCCACCTAGTCGAATCGTATTTAATTGTTCGACCAGTAAGATGCCAAAGCCGTAAGAGACAATAAACCAGATGGTTAAGCAGATAAATATTAAACGGAGGTTCTCATGCCAGTAATGATTTTTTGTTTTATCCGTTGAATGACTCATACAATCTCCACGTTTTTAGTTTGTCTCTATAGCAGCAATAGTATCGCTGATTAAGCGTTCAATACCTTTGTTAGTTCCAGGCTTGGTAAAGCCAAAACGCACAATAATGAGCTCTTTTGAAGGAATGACAACAACGTATTGTCCTTGATATCCCCCCATATAATACACATCATCAGGAACAGTAGGCCAAATTCTGTCAATCTTTTTTGAATTAGGATTTTGGTTTAACCAAAATTGAGCACCATACTTATTAAGTGGTTGTGTTTTGGTTGCTGTGGTGATGTATTTAACCCAGTGCTCGGGCAATATTTGCTGATCATCCCATTGGCCATTTTGCAGTAATAGTTGTCCTAGTTTCGCCCAGTCACGAGCACTGGCATAAAAATAAGATGAACCGATAAAAGTATCACTGGCATCGGTTTCTGAAATTGCAGTGTTGATACCTAAAGGTATAAAAAGGTTTTTTTGTGTATATTCATAATATTGTTGTAGACCACCACCAATGGTGCGTTTGATGATACCCGAGATAATGTTAGAAGTGCCACTTGAGTATGACCAATGACTATTAATATCAAATTGAAGGGGCTTGGAAGCCGCAAATTTAGCGCTGTCTTTTTCTATCGATAACATATGAGTTACATCGGTATTCATGCCGTAGGTTTCGTTAAACTCAAGGCCACTACTCATTCTCATCAGCATATCGAGTGTAATCTTAGAACGAGGATCTGTTTCATCTTGCCAAGCCGGGACATTGGCTTTACTAAAGACGTCTAACTTACCTGATTTAGTCAGTAGGCCAACTTGCAGTCCGGTAATACTTTTAGCCATGGACCAAGCCAGAAGAGGAGTATTTAGGTTCACACCATCTGCATAGCGTTCGGCGATTAGTTGTCCCTTATAAATAATAGCGATTGCCTTTACATGACGCTTGCCGTTTGGCTCTGGATCACTAAAGCCGCGGTCGATGCCTTGATTAATAAGAGCATAATCAACATCGGCATGAGCATTTTTAACAGCACCTAAACCTTTTGGCCAAGCAGCGGTTGTTGACTGAGGTTCAAAATTAATAGGAGTAATGCTAGTCGATAGCGAATCTTGGCCAATGATTAACAAAGTGCAGCCTAATCCTTGGCGATAAATAGCCTTTCTCT
>JBLHLI010000242.1:0-4573 GCA_047618765.1 Enterobacterales bacterium
TTTATCACTGTGCAGAAGCACAATGTTTAAACGAATTAGAAAATCCATCCAATTCTCTTAAAAATGCCTTTTCCATAGTAGATATGACCTACCTAAGGATATGCCTATTATCCTTAAGTAATCCATACCATCTTAAGAGAGGTGACCATTGGGAAGTTTTTATATATCTTTTCCACTGGGCTATTCATTCAAGTATTAGTAAAAACATTGATGATTTTTCTAAAAAGAATTGTTTTGTCATTGATCTTTCAGGCGACGATAAACCACAATGGGTTAAAGAATTAGTTAATAAAAACAATCCTAATTATCGATTTTTGTTAACCCTGCAATTAAATCTTAAATTGATTCGTAATATCGATAATATCGAAGTTTCAAATAAAACTATTGAAAAATGTTTTAGTCATAATGTTATTTCAAAGAAAGCCATAGAGCTGCTTGATAATATGCACTCCGGTTGGGAGTGTATACGAGAAAGACAAGCACCAAGATCAAGATATCCGAAAATTAGTAAGATGGAAGTCATCTGGGGTCTAGAAGACATTCATAAAGTCATCAGTGCAAGTGAGCCTTTAGAGGTGTCAAAAACAGCAGCAGAATTAGAGAAAATTACAGAAGTAGTTGAACATCAATGGGCGACTATTAATAGCAGTGATGATGGAGCCTCTATTGCTCATCCAAGTGTAAATATTAGAAAAATAGATGTAGGTCTATTAGTAGGAATAAGAAAGACGATTAGTGATGGTACTAGAACTACTTGGTCGTTAGGTATAATTTGTTGGATAACAGGCAACCAAAAACGTGGCACTCAGGTCGGCATTCAATACTTAAAGGGTGTAATTCAAGCTGTGCAGTTACAGCCTCGAAAAGGCAATAACGTTAAACAAAAATTTCAGCAAGCGTTGCTACTGTCGGGTGAAAAAGTTAGTGATATGACGGACTCTACACTGTTAACACAAACTAATTTTTATATTAAAGATCGACCCATGTTACTAAAAACTGGGGAAGAGGAGCTATTTATTGATGCTCGATTAAAAGTGGATTCTTTAGGTATAGTTGATAGATTCTTCTATGAATTGGCAAATCAGCAACTCAATTCTGACAATAAAAAGACCATGGCCAAAAACTCTGAACCTGATAACGCTGACGTATCACAAGATACTGAGGTTATTGATCTACTTGCAATGCCTTCAACCTCTGTTGAAGATTTAGACAAAGAATATGAGGAACATAAGAAAAAGGCTGAGCAAGATAAGATAAAGGCAGAGGAACTTAGGATAAAGGCTCAGGAAGAAGTTGTTACATTTGAAGATATGATCGTTACAAGTAGGATCGTTCCTAGGGAGAAGTAGGCTTGCCAATATCTGGAATTTCAATAGCTATTTCAAAACCATTCTCAGTCATTAATGCTATATTTCCTGAAAATTTATTTGTACCCTTTTATACCACTAAGAAAAAAGGTACAGGTACTGTGCTGTGTCGTCAAATCATTATTTATAGATAATGATTTGTTTGGATTCATGCATTTAAATTAAATTGCTAAAGTGAGTAATTTATTTGTCGTCTTTTTGTTGCATTTTGCATTTTTTCTTCATTTTTTCATGTTTAGCTTTCATTTTTACTTTTGTTTCTTTATCCATATGTTTCATTTTCTCATCATGCATATCTTTCTTTTCGCCTTTCTCCATTTTTTTATGCATAGCATCTTTTTCTTCATGTTTTTTCATCATTTCACACATGTCTTGATCTTCCATATGGCCTTTCGCTTTATCTTTATCATCACCATGAAACGCAAAGGCTACACTTGAACTGGAAAATAATAATGCTATAACTGATATTACGATTGTTTTCATTTTAATATCCTCAATAAGTAAGGTTTGGATGGAATAATCACAAATAAATATTTATGATTATTGAAGTACTCTGTCAAACTAACTAAATTTCAAACTAACTAATTTTTCATACTAATGATGAAGGCATTTGATTGCTCGATGGCTACATTCATTTCTTTGATTAATTGATCGATTTCCTGTTTGATATTTCCAAATTCGCCTTGCAAGCCGCTAATGGCACTAGCGTTGAGATTATGTTTCAAGTAAAGCACATTATCTTGCATAGCCGTTAACACCGGCGCCATTTTAGATTCAGCTTTACGCATAGCTTTTAACAGAGATGAATATCTGCGTTTTGTATTGGTAAATTTTTTCTGACTATCTCGGCGTAATTTATCACTCGAGTATTTTTTCATTTCTTGCTGCCACTCTGCAAATAAATCATCTGCAACAGTTTCAACTTTATCGATGCGAGCAGTTACTATTTCTGCAGAACCTTGGCTATCTTCAAACTGACTTTTTAGATTTTCGTATACTTTTTGTAACTCACCACCATCATAATTAGTCAATTGAATAAATTGCTCGAGGGCTGAACTAAATTGTTGTTGGGCGTCTTCTTGTGACTCTTTGGCTGATTCAACGCGATCAACTAAAATGTCGCGTTTTTCAACACCAAATTTTTCCATCGCTGAGTAGTAAGCGCTCTGACAAGAGAATAGGAAAAAAATTGAGCCTATTAAAAGGAGACGTTTCATTAATCTGAACCTTTATAAGTGGCAGCATCAATAATTGCCCACAAATGGAAGATAGCTCCGATGAACCACATAAAAAACAGTATTACCGTTACTGTTAATCCATAACTGATGGCTGTAATCAAGAAAAACATAATGGCTTTCATTATTCGTCCTTGTACCAGTTGCCCTAAGCCTGGTATAAAAAAGCTACAAACTGCAGCAATTACGTTTCCACTAGAACCCTGTCCAGCCATGTTAAATCTCCAAATTAAATCGATAAGTTAGTAGCTAGAATAATCATTATCCCAGTTCATGTCCAGAACCATGATTAATTTATTCTAGCTATAAACCAACAATATCAAGGGTTAAATGGAAAATCATTAGCAACAGATACAGACTGAGCTGATATTGTTTTGTTTTAACTCTTCACCCCGGGGCCGCACTCAAAACAACTTTATGATTTAGGCGTCATGCTAGACGGTGTGATGCTAATTGCTTTACCAGGAAAAGGCATTATCATAAATAGTATTGAAGATTTTAAAGACTTAACAATTGGTGCCCCAAGTGGAATTAGTGTAAATACTCCTGTTATAGATAGCTCTATTTACAAGGTAGAATTCTCTAATGGCAATATCTTTGGTCTCAGAATGCTTGATCAAAAAAGAATAGATGTTTATGTGGAAACCAATGTCAGTATTGCAGCCGTAGCTTAAAAACTTAATTTAGATCCCGATAAATATGAGAATCCTTTCATTTTAATTAAAGGTGAAGTTTTTCATGCCCATCTTTGGTTAAATCAAAAATCCATAATAACTGGAATTCAAAGAACAGAAATAGAAAATATTGTAAAAGACTTGAAATCAAAGAACTTATTTAACACCTTCGTCGATAAACGTCTGAATTGGTTGAAAAAGATATAAGTAGACTAGATGATTTTGCATGAAGCGGATTAATGTATTGAGTAATAGAGTTGCTTAAAAATGTGATATCCCAATATTACTGTTGTATAGAGGGGGTATCTCTTGGTATACTACGCGCCGATTGATGTGTGGGCTCCCTCTAATTTAAGCTGAAATTAGACAGTAACATTCAGATGTTATTTATAGTCGTATTTATTAAGAGCCCTTTTATAGGGTTTTTTTGTTATCGGTATTTGTGATAAGTATTATTTTTAATTCAAATATTGATTTGGGCACCTGAGATGTAAAGGCCCAGTTTAGTTAACAAATGATATCTGATTGAGGCCTTATGGCCTTTTTTTGTATCAGAAATTCAGAAAAAGCAGTAGGAATAAGAAAATGGCAGGAATTGCAAAGCTCAATAAAATAATCGCTCCAGCAGTCGAAGGACTTGGTTATGAGTTTGTGGGTCTTGAATATAAGCCATCGTCTCATCAGTCAATGCTTCGAATATACATCGATCATGAAAATGGTATCAATGTTGATGATTGTGCCAAAGTAAGTCGCCAGGTGAGCGCGGTGATGGATGTTGAAGATCCAATAAAAAATGAATATACCTTAGAGGTATCATCACCTGGATTAGAAAGACCTTTATTTACAGCTGAACATTATCAGCGATTTAAAGGCGAAAAAATTAAATGTAAATTACGTATGCCTTTTAATGGGCGCCGTAATTTTACAGGAAAGCTGCTTGAAGCTGATGAAAAAGTAATTACTTTAAGCATAGATGACGAGTCTGTAGAACTTTATATAGATGATATTGAAAAAGCGCATATTGTCGCTTAATAATTAATTAGATAAATAGTGTTGAGGCCAACGGTATGATGAACAAAGAAATCTTATTAGTAGTTGATGCTGTATCCAATGAAAAAGATGTAGAACCAGGTCTTATTTTTGAAGCCCTAGAAGCTGCTTTAGCTATGGCGACTAAAAAGAAAGATTCTGGTGATATTGATGTAAGAGTTGAGATCGATCGAGAAACAGGTGATTACGATACTTTCCGCCGATGGGAAATTGTTGAAGACACTGGAGAAGTTCTTGAAAACTCTTA
>JBLHLI010000243.1:0-4570 GCA_047618765.1 Enterobacterales bacterium
GCTATTGATGGTCGAGGTTTATTGTTTACCCCTGACTTTATTTGTTATAAAGCAATCAAAATGGGACAGTTAATACCACTGCTGAGTGATTATGTTAAAGATAATGAAGTAGTCGGTTATGCGCTGTATCCGCAGAATCGACATTTATCTCAAAGGGTGAGAAGTTTGGTCGATTATCTAGCTCAGTACTTCGGTGACAAACCTTATTGGCAGATTGAGGAAAAAGAGTGAATACATAATTATAATGTTGCTACTCTACAGCCCCGAAGTGCAAACTAGTCTTTAAAGATTTAAAAAAACTAAGATACAGAAAAAGTATCAGCATCAAGAAACGCCGGAAAGGATTCACGAAATGAATTCAGTGACTCAGCACCTAAAGTAACAGTCTTAATAACATCTAAATCCCCAAGCTGAACAATATCCTGACCAGCCATATCAATCACCCCACTATCACCTTGATAAAGAATATCATTAGCATCAGAGCCAATACGATTAACACCGCAAACATAACAGAGGTTTTCCATAGCACGAGCCCGAAGTAAAGTTTGCCAAGGAAAGGCCCGAGCAGCAGGCCAAGAAGCGACAAATAACATCAAATCAGTATCATTTTGATTTCGACACCAAACAGGGAAACGAAGGTCGTAACATACGTAAAGAGCAATCCGCCAGTCTCGCCATTTAACAATGACTCTCTGATCACCAGCACCATAACGTTGATGTTCATTAGCCATACGAAACAGATGCTTTTTGTCATACCATTGACATTGGCCATCGGGATAGGCAATAACCATACGATTATAATTGATGCCATTATCCCGAATCACTAAACTACCCGTAACAGCAGCGTTTTGATCTGCAGAAAGTTGTTTCATCCAAGCAACAGTATCACCAGACATCGATTCAGCAACTTTAGTAGCGTCAAGGGTAAAGCCAGAGTTGAACATTTCAGGTAGAATGATTAAGTCAGATTGACAATTTGCATCAATGAGCATTTTCGTAATATGTTCACAATTTGCCTCAGCTTGTTGCCAAATAAGGGCTGTTTGAACAAGGCTAATGGTTAAATCTTTCATAACAAATCCTACATTTATTGATGCTCAGTAAAGGCATAATGATTAGAGACTAACTATTGATAGTCAATTTTAAGCTTATCCAGAGTTGTTCGTAAAGTGTATATAGCGTATTTTGATAAGTAAAAGTAATAAAGGTTAAAGGAATGAATGACAAAACAATAGAATTAAACAAATGGCTACAAATTATACTCCTTGTAACTCTATTATTAACAAATTCCATTAGTTTGGATTTATCTGCTGCAGATGCAGAAAAAGATGCAGATGCAGTTGAAGAAACACCAGTTAAGCAAGAAGAACCCGTTGAGCCTCTTGAGTTAAGAAATGACAGAATTATTGCTAAGCAATTAACCGAGGGAGAAACTAAATGGTTGAAGGTTGGAAAAAGTGAATTTTTAGGTATATTTAAAAGTGATAATAGTGGTAAAGCTTTAGGAAGTATATTAATTCTACCTTCACCAAATAGTTCGCCTAATACACCTGGTGCCTTAAATTATTTGTCCAATGAATTATCAGAAAGTGGCTGGCATACTTTGGCAATTAGTCTACCAGAATTTGATTTTTCAGGACCAGCTCCAGAGCATCCCAATGAAGAGATAGGTAAAGCAGAGGAGAAGACAGAGCAAGAAAATAATGAGCTAGCAGCGATAACTAAAACCGATGATAATAATTCAACTATGCCTGATCCTAAAACCTGGTATGAACAGCAACAAACCAAAAATATGGAAAGATTGTTAGAGAGAATCTTAGTTTCAGAAACAGAATTGCAAGTCTCCGGTGGTAAATATCTGATTTTAGCCCAAGGAGCTACAGCAGAACTTTTACTCGAATTAGTCTCAAGTAAAGTGATCAATCCTCAGGGGTTAATAACATTAAATATTGAACACCCCGTGGCCCAGAGGCAGTCAAAAATTCCTAATAATTTAGCGAAAGTGACTATTCCAACTTTAGATGTTTTCAATGTATTGACTAATGAACTAGCTAAAAAAAGAAAATTAAAACAGAAAGGCAATAACTATCGGCAAATTTACGTTCCGGGAAATGGAATTCATTACATAGGTTCGGAGCCTTCGCTTTATAAACGAATTAATGGCTGGTTAAAAATTAACTTTTCAAAACAAAACTCGAACTAGCATTAGACACGTTATCTAATGCCTCGATCTTTTCGGATCAACTCCCAAGCCGCTTGAATCTTTTGACTTTTTTCCGTGGCAACAGCCATCATATCAGCAGGCAAGCCTTTGGCTACTAACTTGTCTGGATGATGTTGAGCCATTAACTTGCGGTAAGCTTTCTTAGTATCTTTATCAGAAGTCGTTGATTCAACTCCTAAGACAACATAAGCATCTGCCAAGCTTTCTTTTTGACTGTAAGCTTGCTGACCAGACTGCTGACCTGATTGATGAAATCGTTGCTGAGCCTGAAAGCTACTAATTAATACATTAAGATGATATTGATTGAAACCTAATACACGGGAGATATTTTCAAGGATTCGTTTTTCTGAAGTCTTCATTCCACCGTCAGCAAAGG
The DNA here is from genome assembly GCA_047618765.1 of Enterobacterales bacterium. Lineage (GTDB taxonomy): Bacteria > Pseudomonadota > Gammaproteobacteria > Enterobacterales. Next base: position 2,601 of record JBLHLI010000243.1, read on the forward strand.
CAGCGGCAATCTGAATTTCAAGAAACATCTGCATAAGATTACGATGGCCATGACAGGTTTGTTTAAAAGAACGAAGTGTCGCATCAAGGTCAAATTCGGGTTGTTTACCGCGATTAAAAAACTCTACCGCTTCAGCTTTTCGTTCTTCATTCAGCCTCATTTGAGTCATGATAACTTTAGCCATCTGAATTTCTTGCTCAGTGACTTTACCGTCTGCTTTTGCAATATGACCCATGACTGAAAAAATTGACTCGAAAAACTTATCCTGGACAGCTCCAGGATTAGAAAAACCTATACGCGATTGGCCAACACCACGGTCAAAATTGTGGCCGAGAAGAAACCCTAAGAAAGCGCCAAAAGGGCCCCCTAACATCATGCCAAATCCAATTCCAAGTACTTTTCCCCACATTAAGAAATCTCTCCACTAAGTATCTTTTGTTCAAGTTCAGTTAATCGTGCTGGGCGACCGATGTCATACCAGTGCCCTTTAAAGTGCTCACCAGAGACCTGCTTTTTTTCCATAGCCTCACGCAACAGCACCGGTAGGGAAAATCGTCCAGTCGGACAATTATCAAATAATTTTGGATGATAGACGCCAATCCCTGAAAAAGTTAGTTTTGGCGCTCCATAATCATCAACTTCATCGTTGATTAAATGAAAATCACCATCAAGGTGTTGCTCAGGATTGTCAACCATCACTAAATGAGCAAGCTTGTCTTCTGCTAATTGGCAATGACCAACATCCATGCTTGTCCAAACATCACCATTGATAACTAAAAAAGGTTCAGTGCCTAATAAAGGTAATGCATTACAAATGCCTCCACCTGTCTCTAAAGCTTCTTGCTCAGCTGAGTATTTTACTTCTAAACCAAACTGACTGCCAGATTTTACAAACTCTTCTATTTGCTCACCTAACCAGGCATGATTAATAACTACTTTAGTAATACCTGCACGAGCTAGGGCCTCGAGATGGTATTGAATGAGTGCCTTACCAGCTACCTTAAGTAAAGGTTTTGGGCAATTATCGGTAAGAGGCCGCATTCTTTTTCCTCTACCAGCAGCAAGAATCATTGCAGTTTTAATCATAAAGCATTGCCGTTATTTGTTCATTGACACTTATGTTGTAATTCATTCTTTCATAAACCTATTTTTATTATTAGTTTTGGAAATGGTTAATAATAGGGTAACTAGTATTATTTATTCATAAAAGGTAAAACGTTGTTCTCAAGCAATTCACCAAACTCTTTGAACTCTGGATAATAAGAGCAACATTCAATAAGATAGTTTAGAGTCATAGGCATATCATTTAAATATGCTGGCTTATTGTCCCGGTAATTTAGTCTAGCAAATATACCTAAAACTTTAATATGACGTTGCATACCCATAAAATCAAACCAACGAATGAATTGTTCTAAATTATCTATTTCTGGATACTTGGCTTTTTCTAGCTGATTATAATAATCTTCAACCCATGCTAAAACTTTTTCTCTTGGCCAGGTTATATAGCAATCTTTAAGTAATGACACCAAGTCATAAGTTATTGGTCCTAAGACAGCATCCTGGAAATCAATGATTCCTAGCTCAGATGTTTCAAGCACCATAATGTTTCTACAGTGGAAGTCTCGATGCACACAAACTTGAGGTTGTTCAACAGCAGATTGAGTCAAAAGCTTGAAAGTACTCTCTAATGCTGGAAATTTAATTTTTGGCTCATTAAAACCAAGGTGTCTCCCTAGAAACCATTCAGGGAATAATAACATCTCAGAGTTTAATGACTGTTGATCATAGTCTGGAAGTTTGTAAGCAATCATTATTGTACAGTCTTTCAGATGAAGTAAGCTTTGCATGGCTTGTTGATAATAGCTATCAACGGTTAATTCATTTAAATGGCTAAATAATAAGTCATCTCCAAAGTCATCTAAAATCATGAAACCCTGAGTTAAGGATGATTTAATAATCCTAGGTACCTT
>JBLHLI010000244.1:0-4567 GCA_047618765.1 Enterobacterales bacterium
CTGCCGCCATGTTTCTTTTCTTAATCCCCAGTGGCCATTCAACGCAACCACAATTAATGACTTGGCATGATGTTAATCGTTTGCCCTGGGGAGTACTGGTGTTATTCGGTGGTGGTTTGAGTTTGGCCGCTGCAGTCTCTGGTTCTGGTTTGGCACAATGGTTGGGAGAAAGTTTGACGCCCTTAAGTATCTTTGGGACCGTAACACTGGTTCTAGCGACTACCCTTTTGGTTATCTTCCTCACTGAGCTAACGAGTAACCTAGCCACTGCTGCAACATTTTTACCTGTGATGGGTGCAATTGCACTTGAATCAGGGATATCACCTTTGGTGCTTTGTGTACCTGTTACGCTTGCTGCAAGTTGTGCATTTATGCTGCCTGTAGCAACACCACCGAATGCCATTGTATTTGCCTCAGGAATGATTACCATACCCAATATGATCAGGGCAGGTGCGATTTTAAATTTTATCGGCATGCTGGTTTTATGCTCTGTAGCGATTTGGTGGGCTCCCTTTGTTTTTGGTGTATAAGTGCCGATAAACAAGTGCTCGTAAATGATTTATAGAAATGATCTATACCAAAATAAGCTTTAGTAAAATGATTGTAGAAATTATTATAGAAAAGACATGGAAATAATTAGGGATAAAATGAAAAAAATAATCTTGGTAAAAATTCTGCTAATTAGCTTGATGGTATTTTCTCAAATGGTTAGTGCAGCCACCTCATCAAACGCAACATTACCTAATGTAACGTCATTGGGTAACGAAGCTGATCCTTCCAGTCTACCAACAAGACTTCTCTTTGTTGGTAACAGCTATATGTATTATAACGATAGCTTACACAATCATGTTAAACGAATAGTGTCAGAGTTACATCCTGATCTTAGCGATAGTATAAAATACAAGTCGTCAACAATTGGCGGCGCACGACTTAAACACCATAATATAAACTGGTTGTTAAACCATAAAAAAATCGGTGTACGCCAGCCATTCGAAGTCGTTATTATGCAAGGAGGTAGTAAAGAAGTTTTGCTCTATAAAGATCAGCAGACTTACAAAAAGACTGTGAGAGCCTATAGCAAAATGATTAGCAAGACTGGTGCGAAGACATTCCTTTACATGACACCTGCCTACGTTGCACCTCACGCTCTTACCAAACCTGGAATGATTGATGTGATTTCAGATGCAACTGTTGCTGCAGCAAAGAGTGCTAATATAGCGGTTATACCCGTTGGTATTGCTTTTGATGAAGCTTATCGTCTCAGGCCAGAGATAAAATTACATAAAGATTTCGATGGTTCTCATCCAACTTTAAAGGGCACATACTTGGCTGCTTGTGTAGTTTATCTAAGTGTTTACGGTGGCTCTCTTGATACATTAACTTATAATTACTTTGGCGGTATTACACCAGAAGACGCACGCTTTCTAAGGCAGGTAGCCACAGATGTTAGCCTAAAGTTTTCTAAGGAAAAATAAATTGAATAGTTTATATAAGTGAGCCACTGCTTAGACTCAAAGGCCTTGGCTATATTGAGTTTTATTTAATACTTCTTTTGAACCAATTCCAATGTCAGTAAGATCAATGAAAAACTCATCAAACAAATTTGATAGCTCATTAACCACATCAAAATTTAAAAACTGTTCATCATTATAATACTTGGATAGCCACCTTTCTGCTTATCTACAGGCTTTTCTTGAAGCAATTCAATAAATCTGTGCTTATTCAATGCCCTAGTTGATCTGGCAACCATTTATTGAGCGCCATTGACAGGTCATTCAGCCTGAATGGTTTTGTCACCATACCATTCATACCAGAGCGCAAACATAGTTGAAAGTCTTCAGACGATGCATTAGCGGTTAGCGCAATAATAGGAGTTTCAGGTTTGTCCTGATCAGCCTCCAGACTTCTAATCACACGAGTTGCATCATAGCCATCCTTAATCGGCATATGGCAATCCATAAATACCAGATCATAATTACCTGCTGCATAGGCTTCAATGGCTTCATTGCCATTATTGGCAATATCAAAGTTTACCCCTAATTTATCTAAAAATTTGCCGGCAACAATTTGGTTTACTTTTATATCTTCTACCAGCAAGATAGTCGCGTCAAAGGCTGATGGTGATTCATCATTCGAACGCCTGGCATCTTCAACACTATGTTGAGTAATTATCGGTTGACCTATTTGATGATCAAGCATACTTGATAAGATCGACCTTAGCGTTTCATACCGGCAAAGTTTATTTATATAGGCATTGAACCCTGACTCAGTGAACAGAGAAGCATCGCCTCGCTGACCGGCTGTTGAAAACATCAGCAACTTTAATGGCTTAAATTGATCGTCCTGGCGAATAACTCGTCCTGTGTCCAGCCCACCTTTTTCGGCAAAATCATCAGCAATAATAGCGATATGATACCCATCCCCTGCATCTACCGAGTTACGCAACTCCTCTAAAATGTGTTCGGATTTTTTCAGAACCGTGACTCTGGCACCCATGTGCTGCAACAAACGTCTGAAAACTCGCACATTTTGTAAATTGCTTTCCGCCAGTAGAATTCGTAGGTCATCAAACGAATTACAGGTCAGTTGCTGAGGAGTTTCAGCTCTTGCAAAGGGGAGGTCGATATTGAAAGTCGTTCCTTTTCCAAATTCCGACTCTACAACAATGCTACCTTTCATTAACTCAACTAACTTTTTGGTAATCGCAAGACCTAACCCAGTACCGCCATATTTTCGGGTCGTCGTACTATCCGCTTGAGTGAATGACTCAAACAGGTTTTCGATACTTTCGGCTTTTAAACCGATACCGGTATCTTCAACCTCAAGATGAACAATATTCGAATCACTGTTATCGAGATCAACTGATAATCGAATAAAACCTTCGGTAGTAAATTTGACAGCGTTACCCAGCAGATTGACCAGGATCTGTCGAACTCGCGATGGATCACCAACCAGGTGGCGTGGACATTCAGGATGATAATCAAAAATAAAATCAAGCGTCTTACTCACTACATTTCCGGCTACCAGTTCCAGGCATTCCTGACAAACTCGTTCAAGGTCAAAGGCGACAGTTTCGACTTCGACCATTTCGGCATCCAGCTTGGAAAAATCGAGGATACCGTTTATCAAAGATAACAAACTGTTTCCGGAATTGGTAATTGCGGAAAGAAAATCTTTTTGATCATCATTTAGCGATGTGTCAGCTAATAATTGAGTCATCCCGATTACGCTGCTGAGAGGCGTTCGAATTTCGTGGCTCATGGTAGCCAAAAATTCGCTTTTAACTCGATTGGCCTTATCTGCCTTCACTTTAGCATCGTTCAAGGCTACTTCTATCTGTTTACGTCCGGAGATATCGATACTAATCGTGCCCACGCCTGTTATTTCACCTTCGTCGGTATTGATCGGGAATTTGGTAGCCAAAAGTACCACCCGCGGGTCTGTATTGGGAATCGCAACTTCTCGTTGGATGAGCTTTCCTTCAGTTATGACTTCCTGATCATGCGCTCTTATCAGACAGGCTAGCTCTGGGTCAAAAATATCTTCGGGCATTTTACCAATCGCTTCATCAGCATTTAAGCCGTAAATTACTTCAAATTGGCGACTGACGATTGTATACCGACTATCAACGTCTTTAATGCTTATGGTGGTATTTGAATTTCGAAAAAATGCGGATAACTTTAGTTCCGAATCTTTCAATTCCCGCGTACGCAGCTGAATCTGTTTTTCTAATGCCTGATGGGTCTCAAGTAATTGCAGCTCCATTTTTTTTTGAATAGTTATATCTTCATGCAGCGTGATGATGCGTTCCCAGGAATCCTCACAGCCGGCTACTATAAAAGTAAAAATTCGGGACAAAAAAGGGCTACCATCAAATTTGGTATCATTTCTTTCTGCTCCAAAGTATGAGTTCCCCTCGGCCAGGCGACTAAACTCTGCTGCATAATATTCGACCCACTCATATGTCCACCATTCCTCGATATTATCTTCTTCTTCGAGAAATTCCTCGATAGATGGGGCATTATGAATATCAATCAGAGTTTTATTGACTGAGATCACTTCCAGGTTGTCCACGATTCTGATTAATTCATCCTGATGTTCGAGGAAATAGGTTTCCAGATCCACAACGCCATTTCTTATTAATCGTTCAATTTGAATTTTCGCGGAAGAATAGTTTTCCTCCTGCGCACCCAAAGGCAGATTCTGAAATAGTAACTGGTACTGCTCTTGCCCTGTTTGAGAACCCGATTCAGCTTTTGCAAGCTCATCCTGAAGCCGTCTGTTTTCGGTCTCCAATTTTGCTATTTTGGACAGTAGATCAGTGGGAGTTGTTGAATTCAATGAAACCTCACTTCAATGTAATAGAAGGCTTATAAGTAAAATAAAGACTATATCTCTCCTCGTCAAGAAATAAAAATTATTTTTAATAGTCATTAAAAGGCATTCTATAGTACAAGAATTAACCTATTTTGACCATAATCCTAAAATAATTTGTTCCTCAATTGCGAAATTTGTAATAACAGGCACAAACAATCCCGCCACAAAATATCAGATGGTTGTGTTGTTA
>JBLHLI010000245.1:0-4558 GCA_047618765.1 Enterobacterales bacterium
GAGGCTAAGTCCCACATTGGCAAGAATACCCCCAAGGCTACAATCAACACCATTATTCCCATCACAACAATCAAGATAGGCTCAATCGCGTCACTCAGCTGCTTTAAATCATAGTCGACTTCTTCTTCATAAAAATCTGCAACCTGATCCATTAAAGTATCCAAAGCACCTGTTTCCTCACCAACCGATAACATTTGCAAAACCAAAGGCGTAAACATGCCTGAGTTTGATGCTGCTCGAGTCAGGGTTTCACCGCGCTCAATTTGACCACGCATTTCATTAACAAACCTTGATACATAAGCGTTGCCCGCTGCATTTGCAACGACCACCAAAGCCTGCAATATCGGTACACCGGTTCTATAAGTCATGGAAAATGTTCTTGAAAACCGTCCCAATGCAATACGTTCAAATATTCCACCCACTAAAGGCGCCTTTAATTTAAACCTATCCCAAGCATAACGACCATTATCAGTATCAATGTAGCGGATGAAACCATATATGGACGCTACCAAACCCACTAATAAAAACCAACCGTAGTTTACAAAAAACCCAGAAGTTGCCATCAAGATCCTTGTCTGCCAAGGTAATTCAGCATCAAACTTCTCAAAAAACGATGCAAAAGCAGGTATCACAACTATATTAATTACTATTATCGCAATGCTAATTGCAATAAGCACCATTAATGGATACCGAATCGCTTGCTTTAGACGCTTGCGGGTTTCTCGCTCCATTTCGAGATAGGAAGCAAGTTGTTTAAAGGCAACATCAAGTTGACCTGTATTCTCACCAACATGCACCATACTCATAAATAAATTATCAAAAATATCAGATCGGGTTTGCATTGCTGCTGCTAGAGACAAACCACCTTCAAGATTGCGAATAACATCTTCAAGCCCTTCTTTAAGCAAATCATTTCTACTTGAAGTAGATAAGCCTCTTAGTGCCTGAATCATCGGTACACCGGCTCTCATTAACGAGTACATTTGTCTTGAGAATATAATTAGCTCATCTAAGGTAACCTTACCTTTACCCTTTAACAGTTTATTCCAATCAATAGCGTCGTCGGTTTTCTCAACAGCATCCTCAATGCTCGTCGGCACAATACCTTCAGCAATGAGCAAACCCGCGAGCTCATTTTCTGAACCCGCCTCTCTTTCGCCGGAAACTAATGCTCCGACTTTATTTCGCCCTTTAAAGGCGAAACTAGTCATGCTCTACGACCGAACTATCACTCACCGCCTCTGTTACCCTAAACACTTCTTCTAGGGAGGTAATACCTTCAATGGCAAGACTCATAGCAGACTCAGATAGTGAGCGATAACTTGGTTGCATCTGGGCGGCTAATCTAAAGGCCTCGTTATCATTATTTTGTAAGGCTTTTGCAGCATCTTCTGTAATTTCTAAAAACTCATAAATTCCTTGGCGTCCTTTATAACCGGTTCCATTACAATTATGACAGCCATTGCCGGTAAAAAATTCCTTGCTCTCAATATTCTTTGCTAGGTGACTTGCGAATAACCAATCTTTTTGTAAACTTTTCATATCTTGCTTTTGCTTACAACTTTCACATATTTTTCGCATCAAACGCTGAGCAACTATCGCCCTTAATGATGAAGCTGCAAGATAGGGTTCAATTCCCATATCAACAAGTCGCATGGCAGTACTAATGGCATCATTAGTGTGTAAGGTTGATAGTACTAAGTGACCCGTCAGTGAGGCTCTAATACCAATTTCAACCGTTTCTTTATCACGCATCTCACCCACAAGAATAATATCTGGGTCCTGTCTTAAAGCGGCTCTTAATACTTTGGCAAAGGTCAAATCGATTCGGCTATTAATTTGCACCTGATTAACTCTTGGTAAACGATATTCAACAGGATCTTCAACCGTAATAATTTTCTTGCGGGCTGTATTTAGTTCATTGAGGGCAGCATAAAGCGTGGTTGTTTTACCACTACCCGTAGGGCCTGTTACCAAGACTAATCCATGGGGGCTGTGGACCTGTTCTCTGAAGAGGTTAGAAATATCTTCCGGCATACCTAACTCTTCAAGTGTTAACATTGCTGAACCTTGATCCAGTAATCTCATTACAACAGACTCACCGTATTGAACGGGCATCGTTGACAATCTAACGTCGATACTTTTTTCCTGTACTCTAATATTAAATCGACCATCCTGAGGCATACGTTTCTCAGATATATCAAGACCAGCCATCAACTTTAATCGTAAAACTAAAGCTGAGGCGATACGTGTTTCATTCATTACCTGTTCTTGTAATACACCATCAATTCTTTGTCGAATTCTTACCACATGCTCGTCAGGTTCAATGTGAATATCAGAGGCCTGGGCTTTCACCGCATCTTCAAAAACTGTTCTTAATAATTTAACCACTGGGGCATTGGCAACTTCTGTATCGTCCTCAAGTTGAGAAAGACTAAAATCACCTTCGGTAAGTTCGTCGTCAAGTTTACCTGCCAGATCTTGTATTTCTTGAGTACGCCGATAAATCGTTTCAATGGCTGTTAAGAGTTCGGCTTCCCTTACTACGGCTAATTCAATAGTTTTGCCTAAAATATTCTGCAAATCATCAACTGCATAAATATCGGTTGGATCAGTCATTCCGAGTAATAAACTATCTGCCCGTTCTTCAAGCACAATAACTCTAAAGCGTCTAGCTTGAACTTCTGGTAATAGTTGCACCACTTCGGCCCGAAGATCATAGGTCTCAAGGTTTATAAAAGGAATTTTTAATTGCTCAGCAAGAAGAGTGAGTAGCTGATTTTCATCAACAAAGCCCATATCAGTTAAAGTTTTACCTAATTTACGGCCTGATACTTTTTGCTCAGCCAGAGCTGACATTAATTGCTCTTCAGAGATGACTTCTTCTTGAACGAGAAGATCACCTAATCGTATTTTTTTAATTTCTGAAACCATTAGTTACCCTGTATGACCTGTATTCTTTGTCGAGCATAATTCTTAACGGTCTCTGACAAACCCGTTCGACTAATGCTTTGATTATATGCCTGAAGTGCGATGTCGTTATTACCTAATCGCTCCTCAGAAACCGCAAAACCTAACCACCAATCGGCTCGACTATTATTAACCTGAAGCAGTAACCTAAAATGCTTAGATGCTAAGTCGTCCTGCTTTAATTGTTGGGCAACGAAAGCCAATAGTGCATGATAGTCAACTGACGTTTCAATCAGAGGAATATCCTGCTGTAAAATACTGAGGGCTTGCAGTTGGTCATTGCTTGCCAAATACAATCTTGCCTGAAGTTGTCGATATTCATTCACTTTAGGCCATTGATTTAAAATGCTATCGAGTAGCTGTTGCATCGCAGCTGATTCACCACCTGATAATAAGACCGTTAGCAATAAAACTCTGGCTTTATGATTTTTAGGATTAAGGTCGATAGCTTCTGATAATTGTTGCTTTGCTTTTAATACAGCACCCCTGTCAACATTCAATTGAGCTTGCTTAAATAGTTTTTCAGATTGAGCTATTGGAGTTATTTTTGCTGTAGATTTAATAACTTTTTGTTCTGAACTTATTGACTTTTCAGTAAGCTCAGACTCTTCTATGACTACAGCTTTATCAGTTATCTGATTTTGGATTGGCATTGAATTTTGTGGCTGAGCATTTACCTGTTCAATCACCGTTGTTTCTGTAGATTCAACATCGAGCTTGTCTTTGTTGACCGGCTCCTTGTTAGTAGGTTCTTGGCTAACAGGTTCTTTGTTAACAGGCTCCTTTTTCACAGCCTTCTTTTTCACAGGTAATGGTGATTCAATTGTTGTATCTTGATTGTTATTAAAAAGATCAAACTGATAAATCGTCACAGTGGTGATTAACACAACCAGAAAAACAATAAAAACAATTAAACTGATCATTTTAACTAAGCTAATATTTTGTCCAGAAACATAATCTCCTGCTTGAAAATCAGTGGATGCTAGGGATCTTTTCTCCTTTTTTCTGCCATCAAGATCTTTTAACATTTGGTTAATTACACTCACGACATCCACCCAGTCATAACTAAGCTATAAATACTTCCACTAATTAATAGCGCTGCAGTCAAACCTAGCCACCAATAATTAAAGCTCACATCATCGGTATCCTTAGCTGCTTTTTTTACATCCATAGCCTCGACGTTAAAACGACCACTACCATAGGCCAACATCATCGATTTATGGGCAAGAATATTAACTAGGCGTGGAATTCCACGACTATACTTTAGTAATTTTTTTATCGCTCTAGGGGTGAATAACTCTCCACCACTCATATTTTCAAAAGAGAAACCAGCAGCTTTCAATCGATGATTTATATAGACATTTATTGACTGCATATCAAGAGGCTTTAAATTACATGAAAAAGCGATCCGTTGTCTAAGCTGTCGTAACTCTGGCTTTGCAAGGCGTTGGTCTAATTCAGGTTGCGCAAACAGAACAACTTGCAATAGTTTTTGTTTTTCAGTTTCTAAATTAGTAAAAAGACGTAACGCTTCAAGAGTTTCTCTGGGTATAGCCTGGGCTTCATCGACGATAACCACAACCGGCAT
>JBLHLI010000246.1:0-4548 GCA_047618765.1 Enterobacterales bacterium
ACCTTTTATATGTGTTTTTTCAGTATTTTCATACCAAACGTAAGGTGCTGTGGATAGAAAAGCAGGGAATGGATATTGTGAACGGATCTTTTCTTGTTGGACAGTAACAACAGGAATCATTTTATGGTTAGCTTTTTTATTGGCAGCTTTAGGAGAGACCGTTAATAGAAACAGTGCCAGTAAAAGAGAAGTAATGATAATAATTTTCATAGAGTTTAAACTTCTGGGTTAATGATGAAGGCTGTTTTAGTATAGCTGATAACATCTATGAATACCGCAAAACAATTCACTGTTATTGCTCTACTACTGCTTTTTAGCATCGTCTATATAGTGCTTTATTTGATCATCTAAAACATCAAGAGGTACTGAACCTTGACTTAATACAGCATCATGAAAGTCACGAACATCAAACTTTTCAGCTAGAGCACTCTCAGCCTGCTGACGTAACTGCTTAATCTTTATTTCACCCATCTTGTATGACAAAGCTTGGCCAGGCCAAGTGATATAGCGGTCAATTTCGGTGTAAACATTATGTAGCGAAAGGGCAGTATTGGAAGAAAGATAATTTCTAGCTTGTTCACGAGACCAACCTTTCGCATGGACACCCGTGTCTACTACTAGTCTAACTGCACGCCACATTTCGTAGGTGAGTCGACCAAAGTTGCTATAAGGATCTTGGTAAAAACCTGCCTCAAGGCCAAGCCATTCTGAATATAATCCCCAACCTTCTCCAAAAGCACTTATGTAAGAATATTGTCTGAATAATGGTAAATTGTCGAGTTCATTATTGAGTGCTATTTGCAAATGGTGACCAGGCACCGCTTCATGTAATGTCAGTGCTTCCAATACATAAAGTGGTCTTTTATCAAGTGCATAAGTATTCACCCAGTAGAAGCCTGGCAGAGTACTACCACTAGGAGCAGATACATAACGACCTGTTGTGTATGTCGGCGCTATAGAAGCAGGTACAGCTTCAACACCATAAGGAAGACGAGGTAAATGCTTAAATAAAGAAGGTAGTTTGGCATCCATTCTTTTAGCTATCCAGGAAGCTTGTTTCAACAGATCCTCGGCTGTTTTAGCGTAAAATTGTGGATCAGTTCGTAAGAAATGAATAAATTCTTTAAAATCTCCATCAAACTCCAGATTGTTGATCACAATTTGCATCTCTTCCCTAATGCGTGAGACTTCATTTAATCCTATTTGATGAACTTCATCTACGCTGATATCTAAAGTAGTAAAATGCTTAACACGTTGCTTATAGTAATTTTCGCCATCAGGTAACGAAGTGGCGCCTAGACTTGTTCTTGCACCAGGCACATATTCTTTATTCATAAAATTCGCTATTGTTTGATAGCCTGGAATCACAGCATCTCTGATAATTTGTTGGGCATCCTTTATTAAATGAGTTCTTTGTTTTTCTGAAAATGATTTTGGAAAGTTAAGAAAGGGTTTATAAAATAAACTCTTTCTAGGATCGTCATTGATAAATGGCGTTATTGTTGAATTTATATTTTCTACCAGTTCCTTGGGCTGAGTCATTCCCCTTTTTAAACCTGCTCGCATATGGGTAACTTGCTGTTCTACATGGATAGGCCAAGAACTAAGGATGCTCAAATAGTTCTTATAATCTTTTACTGTTAAAAGAGGTATCCGGGAAGAAAGTTGAGCGAAACTGCTATAAAAGCTCGAATCAGAATTAAAGGGTATCTGATAAGCCCCTTGATTGAATGAAGCTAGCTTATTAGTAACTTGTTCTTTAAATATTCGATAATTGATTTGTGATAAATTATCGAGGTGTTGATAATCAATTTTTTCAAGACGTTTTAGTATTCGTTGATTAAAACTCGCTTGTTTACTTAATGTTTCGAATGAAATATCTACTAGAGCAGTGACTTGGATATTTTTATCAAGAGAAGAAGCAAATATTGGATTTGTTTCAAGACGATGTTGCCATTCATCTGCAAAAATTGATTCAAGAGCAGTTTTGTCAGATGGTTGAGTGAAGCCTGTTAGAAGGCTCAACAATATGAAAATGAAAACAAAATGTTGAGTTGGTGATAGTAAGGGGGTGTTTATCATGTTAATTAAGCTCCACAATGGTGATTTTTATGTTTATAGTGAAAATCCCAAAAATCTGTATCTTTATGATAACTAATAAAATCAATGTCTTAAAAGTTATTTTGAAACTATTTAAATTAAAGTTAAATACTTTATGGAATAAATGAACTTTTGGAAATAGTGAGGGTCTTAATTTATAGAAGTAATTTAGTCCCCCTTTTTTTGGTTGTTTATCCCCGTTAATGGCTACTGTCTCAGTAGCCATTTTTTTATGTGTTAAATAAAGTCACAATAATAAAGCTATACAGTCAAAGCAATTCAGTTTTGACATCATCGTTATAAATACTTTATGGAATAAATGAACTTTTGGAAATAGTGAGGGTCTTAATTTATAGAAGTAATTTAGTCCCCCTTTTTTGGTTGTTTATCCCCGTTAATGGCTACTGTCTCAGTAGCCATTTTTTTATGTGTTAAATAAAGTCACAATATTAATTGAAATACATTAAAAGCTATTAAGTTTTGACATCATCTCTGTTTAAACTATTGTGGTTAATAACGCCTTCAGCCTTAATAGCGTAATCTTTTGCTTGCTGTAGAGGTTGATTGTCAATAACTTCTTCATTCCGTTGAGTGTTTAGTTCAATGATCTCTGCGGTATTATCTTTACTCATTTTATTTTGTTGAGCAATTTGCTGACTTTTAAGATCAAGAGGGGATAATCCTTCTCTAGATACGTCAACCACCAATTCTACTGCTGATACAGTTGGATGAGCATCATTTTGAGCATCTTTGTTACTGAGTTTTGGGGCTATTTCAGGTGTTTCAACGGCCAGAATATTGACATGAGAAGTTGTCAATTCTCTAGGAATGTTTCTTCTATCACAGAGGCTATAAGCGCCAGTGGACATATGTTCATAGAGAGAACGATATTTTTCAGTGATATCTCCAAACAGATGGGCAGATTCAGAAAAGTGCTCAGCTACAGTATCTTTATAGGATTGATGTTGTAGTTTACTTTCTTCTATAGTTTCTTCTAGTTCTTTAATTCGTCTGGCATTTGGGGCAATAATCTTGCCAGAGATAGCTCCAGCAACGAATGCGACGACTGCAATGATTAATCCTAGTACAAATTCCACTGATAACTCCTGAATTTTCAAATAGTTGCTTACATTTAACTGATCATATTTAACCGACCTGGCTTACTCTGAAATTGGCTGACTTAACTCTTCTTCAAAGCCAAAATAACTCATATCAGGTACCCTCATAGGATACAGTATTCCATCGAGATGATCACATTCATGTTGAACAACAATAGCATGAAAACCATCAACTTCACGATCAATGATGTTACCAAATTGATCAAGGCCCTTATAGCGTACTTTAGAATGCCTAGGTACTAAGCCACGCATTCCAGGAATACTTAAGCAACCTTCCCAACTTTCAACAATTTCATCACCAATAGCTTCTATTTCTGGATTGATTAAAATGGTTAACGGCACTTGCTCTGTATCTGGATAACGCTCGTTTGAATCTACGCCGAATACCACCAATCGTTGAAACTCACCAATTTGAGGCGCAGCTAGTCCGGCACCCTCATATTCTTCCATGGTATCAAGCATGTCTTGAATAAGTTGGTCGAGTTCTTTTGAGGGCACATTCTCTATCGGCTTGCTTGGCTCAAGCAGTCTAGGGTCGCCCATTCGAAGTATTTTTTTCACTGTCATACCATTGATGCTACAGGAATATTCCAATTTACGCACTGGTAAAATACAATAGGCATAAATTGATTAATTGATAGTTGATTTATAACAATAAAATTTACTGTAGGATGTACTCAAAAGAGTTAAAGGACGGAACAAACGAATATGAAAATAGAGTGGCAAAATATGTCTCCGGGCGAAAACCCAATCATTCTTGAAGGGGAAGCTGGAAAAATTGAAGCTATATTACATCTCCCCAAGGCAGATATAGTAAAAACTCCAGTCCAAGCTATGATGATTTGTTGCCATCCACATCCATTACATGGCGGCACCATGACTAATAAGATAGTGCATATAATATGTAAAACCTTCAGTAAATTGGGATTACCTACGCTGCGCTTTAATTTTAGAAGTATTGGTGAGTCACAAGGTAAGCATGATAATGGTATTGGAGAAAGTAAAGACTTACTTATTCTCAGTGAATTAATGCATAAAACCTGGCCTGATAGAGAATTATGGCTGGCAGGTTTCTCTTTTGGCAGTTGGATTGCCGCTAATAGTGCAGTAGCAGCTAAAGCCAAGCAATTGCTCAGTATAGCCCCACCTGTTAAGCATTTCGACTTTAAGAAAATGCAGCAACCATCCTGTCCATGGCTTGTGCTCATGGGGGATGCAGATGAAGTAGTAGAACCATCAGAGGTTTATGAATGGATAGCTGACCAACAAATTAATAAACCAGAACTTATCCGTTTTCCTGAAGCCGGGCATTTCTTTCACGGTGAGATGG
>JBLHLI010000247.1:0-4526 GCA_047618765.1 Enterobacterales bacterium
CTCTGAAGTGGCGTATCACTAATCTTAATGAACGTTGCTCTTTTTTACGTCAATTACTGGCTAAAATATCATCAGTAAAAAGTGTTGATAATTTTGCTGATGATTTAGAACAAACGTTAATTGATTCGCGAGCTCAACTTAATCGAATTCTTGCCCTCCTTGATAAACCTCTAGTGCTGCCTGGACCGACCGGTGAATCGAATAAACTCTATTTAGAACCTAGAGGTTGTATGGTTTGTTATGCAGATAAAGATACCAGTTTTAACTTTTGGGCAATTTCAATTATCAGTGCCCTGGCAACAGGTAATACTGTTATTACTGTAGTCTCAGATACCTTCTATGATGAAGCTAATGTTTTTAGGGATAGATTTATTGAAACAGGTGTTGCTCCTGGTGTCCTCCAGGTAGCAAAGTTAGAACAATTACAGGAAATTTTGGGTCATGATCATATTGCAGGTGCTGTAATAGGAAGTGCTTGTGAACGAAATAGCTTCATTAATAATCAGTTTGCTAATCGAGTTGGAGCTATTTTACCGGTGATCACTAGTGAGCATTATGACAGTTTGATCAATCGTCTGGTAACTGAAAAAACCGTTAGTATTGATATAACAGCTTCAGGTGGTAATACATCGTTAATGACATTAGATGATGATTAATCTGAGGTGGATTTTTGAGGCAGGTTTTTGAGTTAGGTATTGAGTTAGGTATTGAAAAATAGCTTTAAGTTAAATTAATAAGCTTATTAAATTTCGTTAAGCCATTGTCGAATCACTGGCTGTTTCTAGCTCAACATCTGAACTGATAATAGGTTGAGAGAGTGACTGATTATCTAATCCTACTCTTACCCATTTTTGCCACTGTAAATTTTCCCTTTTCCATAACTTGTTTAAACTACGAACGAGTGCCTGAAATTCGACTATATCAATGATATAAAAAATTAACCAGGCAACCGGCGCTAATATAAAAAGGTTAGAATGGAAGCGAGAACAGGAGTCATAAATTATCTGCAAACTAATGATAGAGGAAATAAAAATAATCACAAAAATTAGCGGCATATAATCATTTGCATAAATAGTGTAGCCGTAAAAAATTGCTAGTAACACTCCCTCAAAAAGTAACGTTATCTCTGCATAGACAGCTAATGGTAAAAGGAGAAATGTTAAGTAGGGGTGATGGATTTTTTTACTACTAAAAAAGAGTCGGCGATGCTTAATGAAGGTTAAAATTCTTCCATATTTCCATCGTAACCTTTGATTAAATAATCCATTTAAATCTGAGGGGCCTTCTGTATGAACTACTGCATCTGCTGCATAACGTGTTTTATAACCGTGGGCAAGAATTCGAGTAGACATTTCGATGTCTTCTGTAATTAATTCTTCATCAAAACCGCCTACTTCGAGGAGAACATCCTTCCTATAGGCTGCTGCTGCACCACCGACAATATAAACAGAATTAAAAATCGAATCAGCGCGCTTAAAGAAAAATCCATAGAGATATTCAAGTTGTTGCATTAGCTCAATGGGTTTCTTACGATTACCAACAATAACATTTCCTGCAACAGCCGCGACGTCTTCATCAGTAAATCGTCTAATGATATTTGAAATAGTATCTTCATACATCACACTATCGGCATCAATAGTCATAACATAATAACCACTGCTTATTGCTAGAGCTTCATTTAAAGCTCGGGCTTTTCCGCCGTTAGTTAATTTTAAATACTTAATGCTAATAGGGCATGTTGTTGAGCTTTTATATTCTTCAATAAACTGAGTGATAAGTTGGTGAGTGTTATCAGTCGAACCATCATTAATAACGATTAATTCAATGTTTTTATAGGTTGAACTTAAAATTGATTTCAATGTTTTTAAGATACCAACCTGTTCATTCCATGCTGGAATGAGAACCGATACTGATTGATTTAATTCAACACAGCGATTGCGTTCTCGTGAATTTTCTACAACAGAATAAAAGGGTAATGCCAGTAACTGGATAATATACTTGATGATTATTGGGGCAAGTATTAAGAAAATAACCAGTCTAACGGTAGTTAAAGAGTCATAGTGGATAGGTGTTGTGCTATAGGCCAGATAAAATACTGAAGCTGTTGCTGTATATAATAAACATAATAACGCACACGATCTAACTATTGGTAAAAACGAATGTTTTATCATGTTTTATTGCCTTATCACATTTCTAGGTCTGACTAATATAGTTTAGTTACTGTTTAACAGTGATTTTGAAATGCAAAAGCATGCCAAAATCAAAACACTTAGAGGTCTGGAAATATTAAGGGCGCGAGTATGCCATTAAATACTGCTTGAGCATAGCTTTTGTGTGATTTTTAATC
Organism: Enterobacterales bacterium; assembly: GCA_047618765.1. GTDB lineage: Bacteria > Pseudomonadota > Gammaproteobacteria > Enterobacterales. The sequence continues at coordinate 2,348 of JBLHLI010000247.1, forward strand.
ATAATTGTGAACTAGTTCCGAAAATACTGGTTGATTTATATAGATTGTTACTAATGTGCAGATTAATGATTAGCTTGATTTTTTAAGTATATTCATTGCAGACTCATAAATATTTGCTTGACCATCAACCCACTCTATAGCATGTCCTTGCTTTTCAAGTCTCCTTAACCAAGTGTCTTGTTTTTTTGCAAATTGATGAATGGCAGAATTTAATTTTTGATACATGTCATTAAAGCTAAGTTGTTTTTGCAGATATTGGGCAATAAGGCGATATTCAAGGCCATAAAAATCAAGGGTTTTCCAGCTCACTCCTGCATCAAATAAAGTTTGAACTTCATCCAACATGCCATTTTCCAATCGCTGTTGTAGACGAAGGGTAATTCGTTGTCGAGTTATTTCTCTTTGCCACTTTATACCAATAATTTTTGGATGTAATTTCGGTAATGCAGGCAGTGTTGAATTAGCTGATTGCTCTGCTAGAGCAATTTCTATAGCGCGTATTAATCTGTCAGTATCTTTTAAATCAGTAGTATTATGCTGCTTAGGTTTTAGTTCAAGCAGTTGTTCGATGAGTTGCTGATGGGATTTTTTAGCTAATTTTTTTCTAAGGGCAAGATTTTCAGGAGCGGCAATCATCCTATAGCCATTAAGTACCGAATCAACATAGAGGGCAGAGCCGCCGGCAAGAATTGGCAGCTTATGATTTTTATTGATAACTTCAAAGACGTTATAAAAGTCTTGCTGAAAGTTAAACACACTGTACTCATAACCCGGATCGACAATATCGATTAAGTGATAAGGGATCTCCTCATACTCCTCTAAGTCTTTACCACTACCAATATCAAGTCCACGATAAACTTGTCTTGAATCAGCAGATATGACTTCTCCATCAAGTTGCCTTGCCAATTTAACGGCAAGACTTGTTTTACCAGAGGCGGTAGGGCCCAAAATTACAAGAATATTATATTTGTCCATGAATTAAAGAGTAAACAGGCTATCTATTAAGGTCAATAGGCTTGAGCTGATTAGTTTGATTAAGTTTCAATCGTTAAGTAATAAGAGGTGAAAATATAGTTGAATGTGTAACTAATTTAATCACTTTAAAGAGACAATATCTCTAGCTTTTTGATAAGAGAACTCTTATTCTTTAATACTTAAAAAATATAGTTCAATGACGACTTAAAAATGATTAATAGTTAGATAAAACGACCAGTAACATCCACCTTTTAATTTCAATTTTATAAACTTTGCAGCGGTGTCCCATGACAAAAAGATTAAATAATGTAAATGTATTTGAAGAGCAGGTTCTCAGTACACCTGTGGAACTTAAAGAAGAGCTTCCTCTATCAGATTTAGGTCGTGAAAATGTTTTAGATTATCGCCATCAATTAGGTGAAATCATGGAAGGAAAGGATAAGCGGCTATTAATTGTCTGTGGTCCTTGTTCAATTCATGATGTAGAAGCCGCGAAAGAATATGCTAAACGATTGAAGAAATTACATGACAAATACTCTGATAAATTATTTATTGTGATGCGAGTGTATTTCGAGAAACCTCGAACAACCGTTGGTTGGAAGGGCTTAATTAATGATCCTCATTTAAACGATACCTTTGACGTAGAAGCTGGCCTTAGAAAAGCTCGTGAACTACTCATTTGGATTGCTGAACTTGGCTTACCAGCGGGAACAGAAATGCTTGATCCCATCACACCTCAGTACTTGGCGGAGATGTTTTGTTGGTCTGCAATCGGTGCAAGAACCACAGAATCTCAAACTCATCGAGAAATGGCATCAGGTCTGTCAATGCCCGTTGGATTTAAAAATGGAACCGATGGGAATGTTGAAGTTGCGATCAATGCATTAAATTCTGCTTCATCAGCACATAACTTTTTAGGAATTAATACCGAGGGCTCTGTTGCTCTGATTAAAACTAAGGGTAATCCCCATGGGCATATTATTTTAAGAGGTGGCAAAACTCCAAATTATGATTCGGTACACGTTGCAATGCTTGAACAACGCATGGCTGAGGAATCTATCCCGTCGAGATTTGTCATTGATTGTAGTCATGGTAATTCTGAAAAGGATTACAAAAGGCAACCTCTGGTTATGAGAAATGTTGTTGAACAAATTAGACAGGGTAACCAGTCAGTAATCGGAGTGATGTTAGAAAGTAACTTAGC
>JBLHLI010000248.1:0-4516 GCA_047618765.1 Enterobacterales bacterium
ATGAAATTAACCGTGCTCCAGCAAAGGTTCAATCGGCTTTACTTGAAGCAATGGCTGAGCATCAAATCACTGTAGGTAGTCAAACTTACCCTCTACCAAAACTATTTATGGTCATGGCAACCCAAAATCCAATTGAACAAGAAGGTACTTATCCATTACCTGAAGCCCAACTTGACCGTTTTCTAATGCATGTAAGAGTGACTTATCCTGACGTGAAAGCAGAGCAAGAAATTCTTCGTTTAACACGAAGAGAAGCTCATCAAGATGATGTGAATCCAGATACTGTAGAAGACCTTTCTCAAGAAGCATTATTCTCAGCTCGAGATGAGATATTAGATATCCATATGACTGATGAATTAGAACGCTATCTTATCGAAATTATCATGGCTAGCCGTGAACCTGAACGATATCACCCTGATCTTGAACGTTGGATAGAATATGGTGCTAGCCCTCGCGCAACAATGTCACTTGATCGATGTGCAAGAGCAAATGCTTGGTTATCTGAACGAGATTTTGTATCACCAGATGATATCCAATCGGTAGCACACGCTACCTTGAGGCATCGTATTTTATTAAGTTATGAAGCTGAAGCCGATGGCGTTGATACTGATCAGGTCATTGATAGAATTTTAGAGTTAGTAGCAGTTCCTTAACTGATCAGGCTTTAACAATGATATCCAGTCATAAAACTGACAAAAATAATAAGCAGCATGGTCACCACCCTGATATGGGTGTTCGATTGACTATTGACGAATTACTAGCTTTACGTCGAGATGCAATGGCTCTTGATCTAGCTAGTAGTTACCGAGTCAGTTCAACACTCGCAGGTGGTTATCGCTCAAAATTTCGCGGAAGGGGTATGGACTTTGATGAAGTTCGGCCTTATTTTCCTGGCGATGATATAAGAAATATTGACTGGCGTGTGACTGCTCGCACCGGTGAAGCCCATACTAAATTATTTAAAGAAGAAAGAGAAAGACCCGTCTTCCTTTTAGTTGATCAATCTAGCCATCTATTCTTTGGCTCACGCAATGCTTTTAAATCGGTTATAGCAGCTAGAGCTGCAGCACTTTTAGTTTGGGCTTCTATAACAGCAGGAAGCCGCATTGGAGCTGTTTTATTTGATGATTTTGAACATCTAGAGCATCGTCCTTCAGGAAGGCGTCGAGATGCTTTATCGCTCTTAAAGAAGATTACATCAAGACATAATATATTACTTGATGATATTGAAAATCGGCTAACTCCAGAAAAAGTACAATTAAATGATGACAAAAAGAAACAATCAGCTTTTGCTCAAAGTCTTTCAAGACTGAGAAGACTTGCCAAACCTGGTAGCTTAATTTATTTATTTAGTGACTTTAGAAATATGGATGAAGATTGTAAAAGACATCTTTCGAGACTCGGCCAGCACAATGAAATTCAAGCGTATTTATTGACAGATCCTATGGATACGCAGTTGCCTCCTCCCGGTAATTATAGTCTTACAGATGGTAATTCCATCAGTAGAATAAATACTTCAGCAAAAAATATGCGCCAACAATATTTAAATGTTGAGCAACAACGTATCGAGAATCTAAAACATTATTTAAAGCAAAAACGTGTATTACTGCAAACACTCTCAACAACCGATAAACTTGGTGTTGTTCTGGCAGCAGCTAATACTCCGAGGATCATAGTTCGATGAACAGTGAAAATCCTCTAGAAAATTTAAAAGATATACACCTCCCTGAAGCAGTTTCAGCTTGGCCACCTGCGCCTGGTTGGTGGATATTAGCCTTTTTAATGCTCGGTCTACTGAGTTGGTCAATCTGGACAGTTTGGAAAAGATATCAACAGAAACATCTACTTAGAGTCTCTATTGCAACACTTGAGCAAATAGAACAAGACTATGAAAAACATCAAGATCCACAACAGCTTATAAGACAGTATTCATCACTACTCCGACGAATCTCTTTAGCTCTATTTTCACGAAGTGAAGTAGCCTCCCTCACTGGCGAAGCTTGGTTAGCATTTTTAGATGAGCGAGCAGACACAACGTTATTTAATTCCGAAGCCGGTTACTTGTTACTCAACGCCCCTTATCAAAGACCGGAAAAAACTATTGAGCACTTAGAAAAGCTCACTGAATCTATGACATCATGGGTGCAAGCTGTTTATCGAGCCTCTTCAAAAAAATCTGTTACGAAAGTAGAACGGAGTAGCAGATGATTGAATTTGTTTGGTGGGGATTTTTGCTGCTATTACCTCTAGCCTTTATCTTAAGAGCAATACTGCAGCCGGCAGATCATTCTGATGATTTTGCGTTACGAACACCTTATTACCAGAACTGGTTACAACTCTATGAAAACTCTGAAACCAATAAAGAGAAGCGATTATTACGTTTTATTCTGCTTACACTAATTTGGATATTTTTAGTGTTAGCTGTGGCTAGACCACAATATGTTGGTGAGCCTATTGAATTACCTGCAACGGGTCGTGACTTATTGCTTGCTGTAGACATCTCTGGAAGTATGGAGGCTCAAGATCTGAAACTCAAAGGGCAAAAAGCCACTCGATTAGATGTTGTGAAGTCAGTACTCAATGACTTTATCGAACGACGTGAGGGAGATCGTATAGGCTTGATTTTGTTTGGTGAACAGGCTTATCTACAAACCCCTTTAACCTTTGATAGAACGACAGTGAAAAAGATGTTGAATGAATCTGCTATTGGTTTAGCTGGAGCATCTCGAACTGCAATTGGTGATGGCATTGGTTTAGCCGTAAAGCGCTTAAGAGATCGAGAAGCTGATTCAAGGGTATTGATACTACTGACTGATGGACAGAACAATACCGGTGCGGTTGAGCCATTAAAAGCTGCCCAACTAGCCAGCCAAATTGGTGTTAAAATTTATACCATTGGTGTCGGTGCAGAAGAAATGGTCGTTGAATCCTTTTTTGGTCAACGGACATTAAATCCATCAAAAGATCTCGATGAAAAAACCTTGATAGATGTCGCTGAAGCAACGGGGGGCAAATATTTCAGAGCTAAAGATAGTACTCAATTAGAACAAATTTATGCTGTTTTAGATGAAATAGAACCTGTAGAATCTAACCCAGAAACCTTTAGACCAGTAAAATCATTATTTTATTGGCCACTTGCTGTTTCACTACTTTTAGCTTTTTTACTAGCAGCTGAAAAACTTGTCAGCTTTAAACTGACACAAAGAAGAGCTTAGTAATCATGCTTGAAATAGTTAATCAGTTTCATTTTATTCGTCCAAATTGGTTGTTTGCGTTGCTGCCTCTAGTGGTCATCGTAGCTGGTTTAATGTTAAAAAGTACCAGGCAAAATCAATGGACATCAAGCATCGATAAACACCTACTCAGTCATTTACTTGTTGGCCAAAATAAAATTCAGCCTAGCACTTTTTCACCATTACTGTTTCTAGCAATCTCTTTATTATTAGCTGTATTGGCAATTGCAGGACCCACTTGGGAAAAGAAGCCATTACCCGTATTTGAAACTGAGATTTCAAAAGTGATACTACTAGACTTATCACTCTCTATGGAATCAACAGATGTTAAGCCCAGCCGATTAATCAGAGCAAAGCACAAAATAAACGATCTGTTATCAAGAACCAATGAAGGTCAGGTAGCGCTTATTGTGTACGCTGGAGATGCTTTTGTTATTAGCCCTTTAACAACTGATGCAAACACCATTTTAACAATGGTACCTTCATTATCCCCTTCTCTGATGCCAGTACTTGGTAGTGAACCACAAACAGCCTTTAAACTAGCCGATGAACTATTATTAAATGCTGGCGTTTTTAGTGGCCAGATTATCTGGATTACTGATGGTGTCGATGACAGAGATTACACCTTAGTCGCTGAACAACTTAAACAAAGTCGTCATCAAATATCTATCCTTGCTGTTGGCACTAAAGAAGGCGCACCTATCCCACTTCCTGATGGACAAGGCTTTCTCAAGGATACAAGCGGTAATATTGTTCTACCCAGTCTTAGAATCGCACCACTTGAGCAACTTGCACAAATCAGCGCTGGCAATGTGACTCAATTAACTGCAGATGATAGAGATATCGATAAATTGCTTGCATCACTCAAAGAACCTCAAGAATTTATTGCAAGTGAAGATGATTTAGAAATGGATACTTGGGTTGAACTAGGTCCTTGGCTTTTAATACCCATTCTTTTTGTCACAGCTTTTGCCTTTCGTAAAGGTGTGGTTGTAGGATTAGTGTTAATTCTTTTTCTACCTCTTTTCCCTACTCCAGTAAAAGCTGCAGAAGCAGAGCAAGCGACAACCACTGAATCAAATAAACCTTCTGCTTTTCAAGAGCATTGGGAGAACTTATGGCAAACTCCTGATCAACAAGCTGCAAAGGCTTTTAATGAAGCACAACATTCAACCGCAGCTGATCTCTTTGAGCAACAAGAATGGAAAAGCGCTGCTCTGTATAAGTCTGGTGAATATAATGCTGCTGCAGATATATTGTCATCCCAAAATACTGCCACCTCT
>JBLHLI010000249.1:0-4511 GCA_047618765.1 Enterobacterales bacterium
TTTCCTACAAATACTTTATAGTCATTCCAGTTTGGTGTTCCCCAGGCTGCATTATCATCAACAGCTTGGTGTCCAAGACTGGCACCAATTGACCAGCCGCCATCAAGCTCAAAATCTGCTGCTACATTAATATAATCAGCAGTTCCTGAGGCCGCGAAATAATCACTGGTATGGGCATAGAATATAGTTAGCCAGTCGTAACTTAAGGTGCCATTTATCTCGGTAAAGTTATAATTTAGAGAACTATCAGCAGCAGGATAGTTGTAATGTAAAAAACCTACATCCCAGCTGAATCCTGAGTTTCCGAACTCTCCTCCCCAACCAGCATAGATATCTAATTCTGTTGAAGCGTCATCAACAGTTTGAATTTGAAAATCGACACTTGAGCTCCAAAGACCGGCATAAAAACCATTTTCATTGGCATAATCAAAACCACCCTGGAGGGCAAATGATTGATCATTTTGAGAAATACCACGGAAACGATAGTCATTGACCATTGCCACATTTGCGCTTAAATCAGCCTTTATAATATCTGGCAATAGAACACTGCTCGTTAAGACAACTGCTGAGGTAATTGTTAATAATTTAGATTTCATTTTTTTGCTCCACAAAGTTAATAAATAAATTTTTATTAATTTCTGTTTTGCAGATATCAGGCCAACCTTAAAATATTCAATAAAATCAAATAGATAGCTATTTTAGGACAAAGACTGTTGCACCAGAATGTTTATCCTGATGTTTATACTGCACAGCTATGGTGCAAAAAGAACTCGGTTATTGAGTTGGGATCATGAAATTAATTTCATGTCTAAGATTTATGATGGGATTTTGAATACTTCGATATGATTATAGTAAGTAGTAAACGGTGCTACTCATTCTCTTTATTAGCATCCTCTAACATCTTTTCATCTATTTGCTTACGTGTCTTAGCTCCCAGCGCTTGTAATTTCGCTGTGCGACTAACTAGAGAGCCCTTGCCACTGGATAAACGTTTGTGAGCGGTATCATATGCATCAGTAGCTTTACTTAAGCGACTACCAACCTCTTCCAGGGAGTCAATAAAGCCAACAAATTTATCATGGAGATCACCAGCCTGACGGGCAATTTCCTCAGCGTTAGTATGTTGCCGTTCTACACGCCAAATATTCTCAACAACTCTCAAGGTAGCTAATAGGGTTGTTGGGCTAACTAGTACTATCTTTTGAGACATAGCATCGGTAAACAATTTAGGCTCATTCTCAGCAGCAAGCATATAAGCAGGTTCTATTGGAATAAATATAAATACAAAATCTAGACTGTTAATACCTTCTAGATTGTCATAGTTCTTAGCGCCTAATCCCTTTATATGATTTCGAATACTCTGGATATGAGCTTTTAGATGCACAGCCCGTTCATCAGCAGATTCGGTACTGCAGTATCGCTCATAATCAGTCAGTGAAACCTTGGCATCTACGATGATATCTTTACCATCGGGAAGTTTGACCAATACATCGGGTAGATAACGCTCACCGGTATCATTCTTTAAAGCCACCTGAGTGAAATACTCACGCCCTTTAGACAGCCCTGAACTTTCTAACACTCTTTCAAGAACAACTTCACCCCAATTACCCTGTATCTTTGAATCGCCTTTTAACGCATTCGTCAAATTGATGGCATCTTGTGACATCTGTTGGTTGAGTGATTTTAAGGAACCAATTTCATGGAGTAGTGAACCGCGCTCCTTAGATTCCTTGTCATAGACATCTTCAACCTTTTTGCGAAAGTCAGATAATTGCTCACGTAATGGTGTTAACACAGCATCCATACTTTGTTTTGAATCTTCACGCCAATGTTTAGCTTTATCATCCAAAATTTTATTAGCTAGTAAATTAAATTCTTTAGTCATTTGTTCACGAGCATCTTGCAACAAATTTATCTTTTCGTCCGCCTGTCTTTGCAAAATAACAGCTTTGTCTTCAAAATGTCGTCGTGCATCAATTTGCTGTTGATTCATAACGGCATAATCAGCTTTCATTTCAGTAAGAGACTCTGAAAGCTCGCTATTTACATCAACTAATTGATTCTTCTGAGCGATTAATTCTTCACGCTGCTCATCTAAATGGCTCATTTGTTGATTAGATAACGCTAACTGCTTATCCAAATCATCATTGAGTTGATTAAAGTGACGTGAGCGTACAACCAGTAGTATTAGTGTTACTACTGCAATCAAGCTAGGAATGGCCATTAATAATATTGGCCAAATTTCTGAGTTTATCATTATCTAATTTCCGTCATTTTATACATTCAGACATTTTATACTTGTAGTTATTGTCATCGATGGGCATCATTATTCCATATCTAATTCACTGATGGGAATTTATTCTACTCAATATGAAAATTGTATCCTTTAATACTAATGGCATTCGCGCTAGACCGCATCAATTAAAGCAATTAACTGATGATTATGCACCCGAAATAATAGGTATCCAGGAAAGTAAAGTTAATGACCCTGATTTTCCTATTGAGATGATCACTGACCTTGGTTATGAACCTCACTATTTCGGACAGAAAGGTCATTATGGTGTTTGTCTGCTAACTACCTTAGTTCCTGAGTCTGTTGAGCGTGGTTATCCAAATGATGAGGAGGATGCCCAACGTAGAATGATCATTGGTAATTATCGTTTAGAAGATGGTTCTTTGTTAAAAGTTATGAATGGCTACTTTCCTCAGGGTGAGAATAGAGACCATCCAACAAAGTTTCCTGCAAAAAGGAAATTCTACGCTGACCTACTGGAGTACCTCGAAAATCACTGCACTCCAGATATGCACCTTGTTGTGATGGGTGATTTTAATATTGCACCAGAAGATACTGACATCGGCATTGGTGAGAAAAATGCTAAACGTTGGCTACGTGAAGGCACAACAGCATTTTTACCCGAAGAAAGAGAATGGTATAAAAAGCTAATGGACTGGGGACTATTTGATAGTTATCGTCATTTGTATCCTGACTCTATGGAAAAATATAGTTGGTTTAATTATCGTACACGAGCTTTTGATCAAGAAGAGAAAAAAGGCTTAAGAATTGATCAAATTCTTTGTACAAAATCACTTGTTAAGACTATAACTGCATCGGACATTGCTTATGATATTAGAGGTATGGAAAAACCTTCAGATCACTGCCCTATCTGGACAGATTTTGATATTAAATAAATAGCAACTGATGCTTGAAAATATTGCCATTATAGCTCCAATTTATATCATCATGATGGTGGGTTTTGTTATGGGAAAAACCGATGTTTTTCCTGAAGGTTCTGGTGCAGCTCGCACTTTTTCAACCTTCACTTGGTATGTTGCAATTCCAGCCTTAATTTTTAAATTATTATCATCTAATCGTTTTCCAGCCGGAGAAGAATTTCTCAATGTTGCAGGATATTATTTTGTTCTCTACATTATCTACTTTATCAATGTCTTTTTAGTAGCGCCTAAACTTAATATCAATAAAGAAGGTCGTGGAATATTTGCCATTAGTTGTGTATTTGGTAACCTCGGGTTTATTGGAATTCCAATTATAGAAGGCACTTTGGGTAATGAAGGCTTACGGATTCTATTGATGATCATCTCTTTTCATATGTTGACCCTTTTACCCATTACAGCCTTTATTATAGAAATGTCTAAACCCAAATCAGATTCTGCATGGAAGGTTTTATCAAAATCTATTTTAAAATCAATTCAAAATCCAGTGGTCATAAGTTTAGTTGCAGGTCTTAGTTGGTCGGCTTCTGGGTTGGACTTGTCACCCATTGCAATACGAATACTAGATTTTCCAGCTGCATCCGCAGCACCCGTTGGTCTATTTGCCGTGGGCTTATCCTTGTCGAGAGTAAAATTAAAGGGTGAGTTACTACCAGCTAGTATTCCAGTGATTTTTAAAATGGTGCTATTGCCAATCGGTGTATATAGCATGATGACTTTTATATTAGACGCCCCACTGATATGGGTTAACACCTTGACCTTAGCGGCCTGTATGCCAACTGGTTTTCTAGCTTATTCCATTGCAGATCAAAATAACAATGGAGCAACTCGAGCATCAAGCACTATAATGATTGCTGCTATTGTTAGCTCATTTAGTTTGCTCATTGCTGTTTCACTTTTAAAATAAGTAACTGAAGCTGTCTCATGAAATTATCCGTAAAACAATTCAACTCAATCAATCAATTCGACCAAAAGAGTTGGGATGCTCTTAATATAAATAAAAACCCTTTTCTAAATTATCACTTTTTAAATGCACTAGAATCCAGTGCATCAGTGTCAACAGAAACTGGATGGGAAGTTGTCCATCTGGGCTGGTTTGATCAGGAGGGAGTTTTGCAGGCTGCTATGCCTCAGTATTATAAAACTCATTCTTATGGTGAATATATGTTTGACTGGGCTTGGGCTGAGGGAATAACTAAAGCAGGCATACCTTATTATCCTAAAGTTGTTTCTGCCATTCCTTTTACACCCGTTTCTGGTCAACGATTTATGCTTTCAGA
>JBLHLI010000250.1:0-4509 GCA_047618765.1 Enterobacterales bacterium
CAATAACTTAAGTATTATTGGTGCAATTGTTGTGGTCATTGGCTCTGCGATAACAGCTCTATCAAAAGCATCTAGCAAAAATGATGTCGCTCTTCTCGATTATGATTAAGCTGATGATTAAACTGATAATTAAACTGATAATTAAACTGATAATTAAACTGATAATACATAGGTTGATTTCCCATGAGTAAAAAACTTAAATGGCGAGTTGAAATTATATTAATTCGCTTCTTTGGTGCTTTGCCTTTTTCTGTTTCTAGGTTATTTGCTAGCTTAATTGCTGCCGTACTTTGGTATGGTAAAAGCAACACTCATCGAATTACTGCAATTAATATCAATCTTTGTTTTCCTGAACTAGATCAACAAGCACGTAATAAACTCATCAAGCAATCTATATTAGAAAGCGTTAGAACTGGTCTAGAAATGCCAATGGCATGGCTAAAAAAACCTGCTGTAAATATTGGTCATATCAAAAATATTATTGGAAAAGAGTTAGTTGATGAGGCCATTAAAAAAAACAAAGGTGTTATTATTTTAATCCCCCATTTAGGTAATTGGGAGTATTTAGGAGACTATTTAGGTCAAGCCTTTAAAGCGACCTATCTTTATAAACCACCTAAAAATCCTTTTCTTTCAGATATTATGATGCATGGCAGAACCTCAACAGGTGCTAAAGTTGTACCCACGAATACCAAAGGTGTTGCGGTACTACTCAAAACATTAAAATCAGCTGGGGTTGTTGGAATTTTACCTGATCAAGTTCCTGATGATGATAATGGTCGTGAATTTGCCGATTTTTATTCCTATAAAGTTGCTACGATGACGCTGATATCAAAACTGCTTCAACGAACTGATTCTGTTGCCATAGCTTGCTTCGCCAAACGATTACCTAAAGGTGGCTTTGAAATTATTCACAAAGAAGTCGATCCACTTATTTACTCTAAAGATATTCAACAGTCCGTAATAGGCTTAAATAAAACCGTTGAACACCTAGTTTCATTGGCTCCCGCTCAATATCAGTGGGAATATAAACGTTTCCGTAAAGGTCCCGATGGCCAAAGAAAACTTTATGATAGAAAACCCAGCTAATCATAAAGCGTATTATTTTAAACGTTTAAAGCTGAATTTGTTCCTTCAAAGTCTATTATGTGTTAGAAATAGTCAGTTCTGTCTAATGTCTGACAATAAAGAATAATCTGACAGCTAATAATAATAATAATAATAATTATCACCTTAATGAATTTATTTTATTAAGGCCCAAAACAGGGAGATATAAGTGTCTATCACTAAAGATGAGATGGGTCACGTTATTCGAACAGGCCCCTATCCTGAATTAACAATCACCGCTGTACTAGTTGGCTATTTCCTGGGTGCTCTTATAGCACTTAGCATTGGATATGCTGCCCTGATTTTAGGCTTCTCAATTGAAGGTTCAGAACTTGCTGCAATTTTAGGCTTTGGTATTTTACGTGGCTTACTTAATCGAAGCAGTATCATCGAAAATAATATTGTTCAAACCGTAGCCAGTGCCGTAAATGGCGCTTCTTCAGGGATGATGTTTTCGGTTCCAGCAATTTTCATACTTGGTTATGATCAAACTCACTTCAGCCCTGAATTGATGGTATTTGGTTGTATTGCAGGAGCATTTTTAGGCATCGCCTTTATTATTCCACTACGTAAGCAGATGATTGATTATGAAAGACTCACTTATCCAGGCGGTGTAGCTGTAGCTACCATTCTTAAATCTCCTGGCGCAGGAGCTCGTAAAGCAGTGCTATTGCTATCAGCAGCTTTTGTGTCGGGTTTAGTTCATTATTTTAGTAAGTCCTTTGGTTTTGAGAATTGGGCGATGGGTGAAGCCCTCGCTCTGCCTGAATATTTAAACATCACCTGGTATGTTTCCTTATTAACTGTCGGTGTAGCCTTTATCGCTGGACGTGGTGGCCTTGCTTTTATCATTGGTGGTTTTGTCTGCTACTGGTTTATATCTCCACTTTTATCAGCCTTTGATCTGTTTCCAATGATCGATGGAATAGCCATCAGCGACCCAAATTCACTGAGAGTCGACTTATTTAGGCCAGTTGGAATAGGCATGCTAATTGGTGGTGCCTTAATGGGTATAGTTTTGGCTTTCCCATTAATTGTTGGTGCCGTTCGCAGTATGCAAAATGCTGCCAAGGTTAAGTCCGCAATATCTAAAGATGAAATGCCCATTAAATTGCTCTATGTCGCTATCTTTGGCTCTGCGATTGTATTAGCTGTCATAGCTGTCCTGTCTACAGAAGAAATGGGACTCGCTAGAGGCATTTTCATGGCTGTAATTGGAACTCTCTGGATATGGATAGCAGGAGTTATACTTTCAGAGTGTATAGGTAGAACTAACTGGTCTCCTCTTTCTGGCATGACTTTAATTGCTATCACCATATTAATTATTATCTCTAGTGGATTAGGCGATACAGCGTCAGTCATCGCTTCGGTAATGGTAGGCGCGGCTGCCTGTGTAGCCATGTCGCAAGCCACTGACTTAATGCTTGATCTTAAGACGGGCTACTTAGTGGGCGCCACACCAAAAATGCAAATGATGGGGCAGTTTTTAGGTGCCTGGCTTGGACCATTACTGATTATGGGTTTAATTATTTTACTCCATGAAGCCTATGGTTTAGGTAGCGATCAACTACCTGCCCCCCAAGGACAAGCTCTTGCTAGCATGATTACCGGAATTCAAGGCGGTGATATCCCTTTAGCTAAATATATTGCAGGAGCCGGCATGGGAGCCCTCTTAGGAGCAGCCTCTGGTGGTTTGGGTATAACGGTTGGGTTAGGGTTTTATTTACCCTTCAACATCGTCTTGACCTATAGCTTAGGTACACTGATTAGACTGATATTAGATAAAAAGGCTGGTAATCTATTCTCAGAGCAAGTTGGAATTCCCGTTGCAGCAGGATTGATTGTTGGTGAGGCTCTAGTCGGAGTTGGCTTCGCCGTTTATTATGTTATTCAAGGTGCGACTTAAGGAGGTTAATGTTATGGCTCAGAAACAAATTGGATATATCATGATTGGCTTGTCTTTTCTAGGCTGTGCATTTATCACCTCCCTTGATACCAATCTCATCAATTGGCAAGTATTTTTGCCAACCCTCGTGGCTGGTATATTAGGTGTGGTTATTGTAAACAAAGCATTAAAACGAGAAGCCCATTCTGAAGGTGTACTAACTATAAACCTAAGCAATATTGAATCGAGTATAAATCGAATTGTCGATAATTTAGTAAAATTAAATGGTCAAAAAACTGCTATTCCACCTTATGAAATTCGCTTTGAAATTGATAAAAAATTCAGAGAAGATTTGAATCTGTTTGCTGATTCAAGACGTAGCTTAGGCCATCGCTATGGTCTTCAGCCCTATGCCGAAGTGATGAGCTCTTTTGCTGCAGGTGAGCGCTACCTCAACCGTGTTTGGTCAGCTTCAGCAGACAGCTATGTGGATGAAGTCATGCTGTATTTAGATAAGGCCCAAGACCAATTTATTGACGCGCGAGATATTTTAAAAGGCATCATGGGGAACAAGCATTTATAGCATGAAACTAATTCTATTCTATCTTCTGAGGAGTCAATTCATAGCAGAGACTGGGTTTACCTGTCCAATTGATGGATAGGATTTTATCTTCCATATCGACTTCAACGACTCTTGAGCAGATGTTCTCATCAGTACCACCCCCAAAGAGTGAACCAATAGAAATACCACCATGTCCACCAAATGAGCCGACAGATACTCCAAGAGTTGGTGAACTGCGGTTATCTTTGTTGTTCCAAACGTAAAATTTTCGACCTGTTATTTCTTGCTGTTTAGAAGGAACACCCCAAGAATTTATTAAATCAGCAAGATTCACATTTTCCCAAGCACCTAGACGTTCGTTTACTTGGGATGAACTTATACAACCCGTCAAGACACTACTAAAGAGTAGTGTAAAAAGTACTAACGTAATTTTTTTCATGGAACATCTCCAACAACCTAACAAATAAATAAACTGTTTACTAACAACTTACTTCACCGTTAAATTAATCTATTAGCCGACTAATTTGCAAGAGCATTTATTGCTTACGGGTATAAATCCAATCATTCTCAGTTGAAGATTTTTCATCAAATTGATAGCCTTCATAGTCAAAGTCTCTAAGTTGATCGGGATTTTCAATTTTGTTATCAATAGCGAAACGACTCATTAACCCCCTCGCCTTTTTAGCGAAAAAGCTAATGTTCTTATATTGCCCATTTTTCCAATCTTTAAATATTGGTGTTATTTGACGATGAGGAAAATTTGATAATTTCAACGAGGTAAAATATTCTTTAGAAGCTAAATTAATTAAAACTGGATATTTATCTTTATCAAGCTCATCACTGATAGCTTGATTTAATTGTTCTCCCCAGAACTCATAAAGATTTTTATTCTTCTTAATAGCTACTTTGCTACCCATTTCTAAACGGTATGGTTGAATAAGATCCAGTGGTTTTA
>JBLHLI010000251.1:0-4488 GCA_047618765.1 Enterobacterales bacterium
TCGTGGTTATGATACAGTTCCTACCTCAGAAGGTATCAGTCGTTCCACCACTCAAACCGTAGTACATTCATCACTTGCAATACTTGCTCTGGATTTTATTCTAACAGCACTTATGTTTGGAGACATTAGTTAACATGAATACACGTAAAGCTGAAATTTCAGTCGGATTATTTCTTATTATCGGCATAGCTGCTCTTGCAATGCTCGCCTTGAAAGTAAGTAACATATCAGAAACTGGAAGCTCTGAAACTTATCAAGTAATTGCTAAGTTTGACAACATCGGAAGCTTAAAGGTTCGCTCTCCTGTAAGAATGGGTGGCGTGCTAGTTGGTAGGGTTTCCAATATTCACTTAGACAGTGAATACCTTTCACCCGTCGTCACTCTATCAATATTTAAGTTATATAATAATCTACCTTCTGAAACATCCGCTGCTATTTTAACAGCGGGCTTATTAGGTGAACAATACTTATCACTGTCCCCTGGAGGTGATGAAGATTTTCTTACTGATGGTGATGAAATTGAAGACACTCAATCAGCTTTGGTCATTGAAGAGTTGATTGGACAGTTTTTATTTAATGATAGCTCTGATGACATTTAGAGCTTGGCCAATTTTCCAACTAGATAGAGAGAAATCATCGTTATCAATGATTTTGGAGAACTAAATTAATGTATTTTAAACAGATAAAGCGTTTTTTATTAACTATTACGCTAATCATTCAGCCTCTATTTTTTAATCAGTCACTGTTAGCTGAAGAAAGTATTCAGGCTGATCCTTTAGTCATTATTAAATCTGCCACAACAAGCATGATTGAACAACTAACGATAAATAAAGATGATATCGTTAAAGATCAATCTGTCGTCATGAACATTGTAGAAGAACTACTCATGCCTCATTTTGCAACCAATACTATTTCACGTAAGGTAATGGGTAAGCACAGTAGAAAGGCGACTAATGAACAAAAGGCACAGTTCGCTGAAGCTTTTAGATTTTACATGGTACGTTTTTACTCAAAAGTATTTGCCTCCTATACAAATCAAACCTTTAAATATCTTCCTGGCCATGAATTTGTAGGCAAAAAGAAAGTCACTATAAAAACACAACTAATCCAGTCAGGTTCAAAGCCAGTGGCTATTGACTATAAAATGCAGCGAAGTGGAGACAGCTGGAAAATAATTGATCTGAAAATTGAAGGCATTAGTATGGTTATCAGTAATAAAAAACAATTTGGTAATCAAATCACTAGAGATGGAATTGATACCGTTATTGCTAAGTTGAAGTACAAAAACAGTAAAGCAAAAACTAATGAGTAAAGTTGAGCTTTTAAAACAGGCTGATGGTCAATTCGCTTTAACAGGAATTCTCAGCAAAAAAACAGCTTCTAGCCTTTGGACTAAGCGAAGCCAATTTACACCATTGGATCATAATATAACAATTGATTTAGTTGGTATTACTAAAAGTGATAGTGCAGGTTTAGCATTGTTAATTTGCTTAAAAAAAGAAGCTTTAAAGGCAAAAGCAGAAATGTTTTTCACTAATATTCCTGAGCAATTACAACAATTAATCACCCTAAGTCATTTAGAAGATATACTAACGACGAGACAAAGATTATAATCCCCTTTTTAAACTAGTATTTTAATTTACATAAGGGCTCAAAATGACTCCAGAAGAAGTTCAAAGCATCCTCGTTGAAGGACTTGAAGGTGCAGAAGTATTTGTTGAGGGTGATGGAAATCACTTTCAAGTAACAGCCGTTTCAAATCAATTTGAAGGATTAAGAGCTGTCCCTCGCCAACAGATCA
This sequence comes from Enterobacterales bacterium, assembly GCA_047618765.1. Taxonomy (GTDB): domain Bacteria; phylum Pseudomonadota; class Gammaproteobacteria; order Enterobacterales. The sequence goes on from JBLHLI010000251.1 coordinate 1,802, forward strand.
TCTATGGATTGCTTGGTGAATATATAAAGAGCGGTGTATTGCATGCCATAGGTATTAAGACCTATACTGAATCTGAATGGAAATCGGCAAAGAAATTTCAAATCGGTTAATTAAACACTAATAACAATTATTATAATAAGGCTGTCACTTTAATGGATAAATTGCTAATTTCAGGAAAATCTACAATTGATGGGGAAATTCGTATTTCTGGAGCAAAGAATGCTGCCCTGCCAATCTTAATGTCTACATTATTAGTTGATGGGACAGCCATTATTGGAAATGTTCCACATCTAAATGATGTCACCACGACAATGGAATTAATAAGTCGAATGGGTGTTGAGCTTACTATTGATGAAAAACTCAATGTTGAAGTTAACACTAAAACCATTAAAAATTACGATGCGCCTTATGAACTTGTTAAAACTATGCGTGCTTCTATCCTGGTACTTGGTCCTCTGATTGCTCGTTATGGTACGGCTAAAGTTTCTCTACCTGGAGGCTGTGCAATTGGTAGTAGACCCGTCAATCTCCATATATCCGGTCTTGAAGCCATGGGTGCAAAAATTACAGTTGCTAATGGCTATATCGAAGGTTATGTAGAAAATAGATTACATGGTGCTCATATCTTGATGGATATGATCAGTGTAACTGGTACAGAAAATCTTCTTATGGCTGCAACGCTCGCCGATGGTACAACCATTATTGAAAATGCAGCTCGCGAACCTGAAGTTGTCGATCTTGCAAATTGTCTTAACTCAATGGGTGCAAAAGTATCTGGTGCTGGAACAGCTGTAATTACTATTGAAGGTGTTGAGAAGCTAAGTGGTGGCACTTATAACGTCATGCCAGACAGAATCGAAACAGGAACTTATCTTGTAGGTGCTGCTATGACACGCGGTCGCATCAAAGTTAAAAGAACTCGTAGTGATATTCTTGAAGCTGTTTTATTAAAGCTGAAAGAAGCAGGTGCAGAGATTACTACTGGCGATGATTGGATAGAATTAGACATGAAAGGCAAACGGCCTAAATCAGTCGATATTACAACGGCCCCCTACCCTGGTTTTCCTACTGATATGCAAGCACAATTTACAGCACTCAATGCTATCGCTGAAGGGACTGCTAGTATTACCGAAACTATTTTTGAAAACCGCTTTATGCACGTATCAGAACTTCACAGAATGGGTGCAGATATTAAATTGCAGGGTAATACAGTTATAGTCAAAGGTGTAGAACAGCTTTCAGGTGCATCGGTGATGGCAACCGACTTAAGAGCTTCAGCAAGCTTAGTACTAGCGGGTTTAGTCGCTAATGGAGAAACCTATGTCGACCGTATTTATCACATCGACAGAGGTTATGAAACTATTGAAGAAAAACTATTATTGTTAGGCGCTAAAATCAAACGTGTAAAATAATTTTATTCTGGTCTTGGTCGCTCTTTTACAATAGCTTCTAAGACTAGAATTTCATCATTTCTATTTATCTGAATTGACATTTTCTTTCCTATAGCACTTTCAGCCATCATCTTATGCAGTTCACTCGATGTACTGACTTTCAAATTATTTACGGTTAATATTATATCTTGTTCTCTAAGACCCGCCAAATCTGCAGGGCCACCGCTGGTGATTCCATTGATCAGATAGGCAGTATCACCAAACCTATCAGTGCCAGCTTTATTGAGAGGCCCGCCACTAAATCCTAACCATCCGCGAATAACTCGACCATTAAATATTATTTGTTCAATAACATCCATCGCTAAACTTATAGGTATAGCAAAACTAATTCCGGTTTTCGTGCCGTAGGTAAAATAAACTGAACTGATGCCAATCAAGTCTCCCCGGCTGTTTATCAGTGCTCCTCCTGAATTACCAAGATTTACCGCAGCATCGGTTTGAATATAATCTTCATACTCTGAAATGCCAAGAGCAATGCGTCCCGTAGCGCTGACAACCCCCATGGTAACCGATTGTCCAACACCAAAGGGATGACCGATTACAAGAGTGATATCTCCTACTTTTACTTCTACATTAGAATTAAGAGTGAGAGCAGGAAGATTATCCATCGATATTTTTAGAACAGCTAGGTCGGTTTCAGCATCAAATCCAATAACTTTCGCTATAGTTCTACGACCATCAACCAATTCAATCGCGATTTCCTCAACTTTTGAAATAACATGGTAGTTGGTAACAATATAGCCTTGAGGAGATATAATTATTCCAGACCCCATACCAAGTTGTGCCGTTGCTTTGGTATTTACTTTTTTCGGATCTGCTTTATAGGTTCGAATATTAACAATAGATGGAGAAACTTTAGATATTGAGTCAGCAAAAGAGAGAGGCGTTACAGATTCTGTAATCTTTGCTTCAGTATCTTGTATGGGAGACAATAACTGAGGAAAAAAGGTAAAAAGGAACAGCGCAGCGATCATTCCCATGATCACCGACCTGAAAATAAAACCCAGAAATTTAATATTTTTCATTTATAAGATATCGTTAAGAAATGTTGAATTCACTGCATATATCAATATGCTTTTGAACGAGATTTATATAGCATCCTGCTAATATCTATAGATTAACACAAAATCAGAATATTGTTGATGATTTAGAAGTTAATAAAGCAACTAAATCACCGTTTTTATTCACTTTTTTTATTTAGAAGCAAAAAATATAAATCATATCAATCTTGAAATA
>JBLHLI010000252.1:0-4472 GCA_047618765.1 Enterobacterales bacterium
CGTTTAAATTCATCCCAATCGAGTTCACCAAAATCATAATGACCTCTTTCTTCATTCCATTTTAAATCTGCATCAGGAAATTCGAGTCCAAGAACTTCACATTGTTTTACTGATTGATCAACAAACTTCTGTCTTAGATCATCATTTGATACGCGTTTAATTTTCCAAGCCATAGAACGGCTAGAATGCGCTGATTCTGTATCATGGGGACCAAACATCATCATCGCAGGCCACCAGAAACGATTAAGAGCATCTTGAGCCATGGCTTTTTGTTCAGCTGAGCCTTGTGATAGGGAATACATAATTTCATAACCCTGACGTTGATGAAAGCTCTCTTCTTTACAAATACGCACCATTGCTCGAGCGTAGGGGCCATAGGAAGTTCTCTGTAGTGTTATTTGATTAACAATCGCAGCTCCATCAACTAGCCAACCAATAGCACCCATATCAGCCCAAGATAAGGCTGGATAATTAAATATTGAAGCGTACTTAGCGGTTCCTGCTTGCAAGGCAGAAATCATTTCATCGCGGCTGATCCCAAGGGTTTCTGTTGCACTGTATAGATATAATCCATGACCAGCTTCGTCTTGAACCTTGGCAAGTAATATCATTTTTCTACGCAACGTAGGGGCTCGGGTAAGCCAATTACCTTCAGGCTGCATGCCAATGATTTCAGAGTGGGCATGTTGGGACATTTGTCTAATTAAATTTAAACGATAAGCTTCTGGCATCCAATCCGTAGGTTCGATTTTTTGTTCATCGGCTATCATTTTCTCAAATTTTTCAAGATGCTTTTGCTCTACTACATCATGTTCTGTAAATTGTTGCTCGGGCATATTAACTACCTCATGTTTTTACTAAATTAATATATAATTTCATATTAGTTACTAATTGTATTACTTATTAGTTTAATTAATAACTTTTTTATAATAGTACTTTATAAATAATGCTCTCTATAAACTATGCAGCTTCTATAATCCTTCAATAATCATAGCAATTCCTTGTCCAACACCAATGCACATCGTGCAAAGAGCATATTGCTTATTCGTTCTGCGCAATTGATAGCTTGCAGTGGTGATTAGCCTTGCACCACTCATACCCAGAGGATGACCTAAGGATATGGCACCTCCATTAGGATTTACTCTTGGATCATCATCAGCGAGTCCCAGACCACGCATAACAGCTAAACCTTGGGCTGCAAAAGCTTCGTTGAGCTCAATGATATCCATCTGCTCAAGACTAAGACCACTGAGAGCTAGCACTTTTTGAGTCGCTGTAATCGGACCTATACCCATAATCTTGGGTTCAACGCCTGAAGTTGACATGGCAACAATTCTAGAGATTGGTTTTAGATTTTGAGCGGCTACCTGTTCTTCTGATGCAAGTAACAAAGCACAGGCTCCATCGTTAATTCCCGAGGCATTGCCTGCTGTTACTGTACCATTTTCTTTAAAGGGTGTTTTAAGATTAGCAAGAGCCTCAAGAGTTGTTGAAGCGCGAGGGTGTTCGTCCTTATCAAATATTTTACTTTCTTTGCGGTTTATCTTAACGGTTACAGGCGTTATCTCATCATTAAATCGTCCTGCTTCTTGTGCAGCAGCAGTTTTTTGTTGACTATTAAAAGCAAATAAATCTTGGGCTTCACGGGATATATTAAATTCTTCAGCCACATTTTCTGCAGTTTCGGGCATGCTGTCTACACCGAATTCGGCTTTCATTTTTTTATTAACAAAACGCCAACCCATAGTGGTATCAAAGAAATCAGTTTGTCGAGAAAAAGCTGTTGTTGCTTTGCCCATTACCATAGGAGCACGTGTCATATGTTCAACACCACCGGCAATGGCAATTTGTTGTTCGCCACAGGCTATAGCTCTAGCGGCTGTACCTACAGCTTCAAGTCCTGAACCACAAAGTCTATTTAGGGTTATGCCTGGAACGGAATAGGGAAGTCCTGCGAGCAGTGAACTCATTCGTGCTACATTACGATTATCTTCACCTGCTTGATTGGCACAACCGTAAAAGACATCGTCAACCAATGAAAAATCAAAGTTAGGATTTCTGTCCATTAATGCCTTAATGGGAACAGCACCGAGATCATCAGCACGCATCATTGACAACGAACCTCCGTATCGACCAATTGGAGTTCGAACTGCATCACATATAAATACTTTTTTCATGTTAATTAACTATTCCTAAATAAGTACAACGATTTATTTTCCACGAAAATTAGCTGGTCGTTTCTCTAAAAAGCTTGCCACGCCTTCTTGATAATCATGGCTTTTACCCAGATGTTGCATAGCTGCACGCTCTTTTTCAAGCTGCTCTTGTAAGCTATGTTCAAAACTTGAGTGAATTAGACGTTTTATATTAGCTAACGCTTCTGTAGGTTGTGTAGCTAAGTGGCTAGCTAAGTTAGTTGCTTCAACCATTAACTCTTCATTTTCTACAACTTGATAAATTAATCCCCATTGCTCTGCTTTCTCAGCGGGAAGTTTATTGCCTAACATCGCCAGAGCTTTTGCACGAGGTAGACCAATTGCACGGGCAATATGCCAAGATGAACCTGAATCTGGAACTAATCCGACTTTAGCGAAGGACAGAATGAAGGATGAAGATTTAGCAGCAATGACGATATCACAGGCCATCACCACACTAGCACCAGCACCAGCAGCAACGCCATTCATTGCGCAGATCACAGGCATTGGAAAATTCGTTAAGCGTCTAATGAGAGGGTTATAGTTTTGCTCAACAGACATACTTAGATTGGGTGCCGCATCAGTATCACTTGATACGGCCCTGTCACTTAAATCTTGACCTGCGCAAAATCCTCGACCTGAACCTGTTAATAAAAGCGCTCGAGATTCTTCGTCTTCAACAATTTCATCGAGTGCTTCTCGCAACTCTTCATGCATCTGGGTATTAAAGCTATTTAATTTGTCAGGACGGTTTAAAGTAACCGTAGCAACACCATTTATTTTTTCTACTATGATGTTTTTATAATCTTTTGTCTTGAACATAAAGCTTCCTCATTTATACTGTTGTACTTACATACTTATGTATTTAAGAATGTACTACTTAAAAATATTCTAATTATTAATCATTTGCCTGGAGGCATTGATGCCAATTTACGCCATTGAAGATCTTATTCCCGTTATAAAGTCTAATAGCTATGTTCATCCAAGTGCCGAAATCATTGGCGATGTCATCATCGAAGAGCATTGTTATATTGGTCCCAATGCTGTTCTTCGTGGAGACTTTGGCCGTATACACATAGGGCATCACAGTAATGTTCAGGATAACTGTGTGATCCATAGTTTTCCGGGTCAAGCTGCTATATTAGAACCTTTCAGCCATATTGGCCACGGTGCTATTCTTCATGGTTGTACCATTGAAGAGAATGCTTTAGTAGGCATTAATGCTGTCATTATGGACGAAGCCATTATTGGAGCAAATTCTATCGTCGCTGCTTCATCCTTTGTTCGTGCTAAATTTACATGCCCACCGCAATCAATGGTTATGGGCACTCCTGCTAAAGTGACTAAATCCTTGAGTGACCAGGAGGTTAAATGGAAAACTTCTGGAACACAAGAGTACGTCAAATTAGCCGAACGATCTCTTCTATCTTTGCGTTTAGTCGAACCTTTGAGCGAGGTGCAAGCTGAACGACCTCAGTATCAAGATTCAGCTTTCCAACTCAAACATAAATCTTAAGCTTTAAGACTCTTCCTTGTCCATTTGGCACTTATCCATCTGAACCAGAGTTAAAATGTCATAAATTGCAACAGGTTCATTATGTTGATTACTCACTACGACGGCCCAAGCCACAATGCCAGTATGAAATTTTTCATCGGGCTTTTTCAATTTATTAATCTTTCGCTTACAAGTGATTTTTACCTGTAAGGTATCACCAATAGCAACAGGTTCAACGAAGCGTAAATTATCAATTCCATAGTTTGCAATTACAGGTCCAACACCAGGGTCAACGAACATACCTGCAGCTGCTGAAATCACAAAATACCCGTGGGCAACTCTTTTCTCAAAGAAGGAATCTTTGGCAGCCATTTCATCAAAGTGAGCATAGAAATGATCACCTGAAATACAACCAAAGTTTACAATATCTGCTTCGGTTACGGTGCGACGATGGGTAGTCAGTGAATCACCAATTTGCAATTCATTAAAGTACTTTCTAAAGGGATGAATGCGATCTTCTTGCGTCTCGGCACCACTGATATATTGATTAGTGATAGCCATTAGAGTAGTTGGCGAACCCTGAAGAGCAGTACGTTGCATATAGTGTTTGATAGCGCGTACTCCACCTAATTCTTCACCACCTCCAGCTCGTCCTGGTCCACCGTGTACTAAACTAGCAAGAGGTGAACCGTGCCCCGTTGATTCTCCAGCGCAGTGTCGATTGATAATTAACATTCTGCCATGATGAGAAGCGGTGCCTAGGATAAGATCACGGGCGATAT
>JBLHLI010000253.1:0-4472 GCA_047618765.1 Enterobacterales bacterium
CGTTTTCATCAATGAACATAATGCTGAAATGCCCATGAATTTTACTCATTGTCGTTGCAACTTCTGCCCTAAAAGCCTGCCAATCTATAAAGTTTAAACTTTTAGCTAATGTTAGTTGTGCAGATTCTTCTATTGGTAATTCTTGAGTTTGCTTGTCTTTTACGGCCTGGAGTCTATGTTCAATTTTTCTCAGAAATAAATAACATCTCAAAAGCTCATCAACATCATCAAAAGCTAATAGATCTAGCTCAGCAAGTCTTGGTAAACTTTTAAATAAACTACGACATTGCAAACTGGTTTCTCTACCGCCGTGAATGAGTTGTAATGCTTGGGCGATAAATTCAACCTCTCGTATTCCTCCAGGGCCTAATTTAATATTGTCTGCCAAATTTCTGCGGCGTAATTCCTGATTGATTAGATTTTTCATTTGCCTTGGAGATTCTAATACGCTGTAGTCAATATATCGTCTATAGATAAAAGGTCTTAACAAATCTGTTAATTTTTTCTTATCCGATGCATCACCCGTTATAGGTCTAGCTTTAATCAGGGCAAAGCGTTCCCAATCTCTTCCCTGATCTTGATAATATTCTTCTAAGGCTGGGAAAGTCATGATCAAAGGTCCACTTTCACCATAAGGTCTTAAGCGCATATCTACTCGGAATACAAACCCATCAACCGTAATTTGATCCAAAGCCTTAATTAATTTTCTGCCTAATAAATTATTAAAGTTTTCGTTATCAATTTTTTTATTGACGCAACTGAGTTCAGCATTAATTGGATAGCAAAATATTAAATCGATATCAGAAGATACATTTAATTCATTACCTCCAAGTTTTCCCATGCCGATTACTATTAGTTTTTGTGGTGCTTTTACTGAACTGTTATCCAGTTGGATTCCAAGCTCTTGACACTGATTTTTATAAAGCCAGTGGTTAGTTTGCTGAATACAGATATCAGCGAGAAATGACACTTGTTGGCAAGTTTCTTTCACTGAGGCAAGATCTAATAAATCGCGCCAGTAAATTGCTAGCATTTGATTATTTCTAAAAACTCTCAATGTTTTTAATAATAATTGTTCTGAGTCAACTTTTTCTAACTGTGCCTCTAATGAAGATTCCATTTCCTCAAAAGATAAATTTTTATCAAAACGATTTTCTTCAAGTAATTCAATAAATTGATTAGGGAACCTTTGACACTGTTTTGCTACGAACTCACTTAAGGTAAATACACGTTCAGCTTGCTGTTTTAAATCAGCAGATGTTGTGAATGATGAGGCTGTGATTATTTCTAAACATTGTTGCCAGATGCTTTCTGCATTTTCTGAAGTGATATTTAACTGCTGTGACATGTAACTTCCAGTAACAATAAATTAGAGCGTTAGTTTTACATAGATGTCATGCATTAGTCATGCATTAAACAGTCTTAGAAAGTGTTATGTACTAGAATTTCAATAGTGGCTTGCATTGAAATTATGTTATTCTAACCCTATATCTATATTCTATAGGAGATAAACATGGCTTTATTCGAATTAATATTGGGTATTGTAGTCGTAGTAACTTTTGCTGGAATAATTAATAATTTCATGACCTTCAAAACCAAAAGTGTTGATAATTTAAATGTGATGGATGAACGCATCCATAAACTTGAAGATCTTGAAGAACGTATCAAAGTTTTAGAAACCATCATCACAGATCAAAACTATGATCTGGACCAAAAAATTAAATCACTGTAACCTTAAAATACCCTAATTAGAAAGGGTTACTACTATACAATAAAGGAGATCTTGAATGGATATCGGAACCATTATTACCCTTGCTATATTAGCTTTCATCATATTTTATTTGGTGGGTGTTTATAACCGCCTTGTTGCTCTAAAAAATAGATTTAAAAATGCCTATGCTCAAATAGACGTACAACTTACTCGACGTTACGATCTTATACCTAATCTGGTTGAAACAGCCAAAGGCTATATGGCACATGAGAAAGACACCCTTGAAGCTGTTATTCAAGCAAGAAATCAAGCAGTATCTGCAAACCAAACTGCTGCAAAAAATCCCGATGATGCAGGAGCAATTCAGGGAATAGTGGGTGCTGAAGCCATGTTAACTGGTGCCATGGGTAAATTCTTTGCTTTGTCAGAAAGTTATCCTGATCTGAAAGCTAATGAAACCATGAACAATGTGATGGAAGAATTAAGTACTACTGAGAATAAAGTAGCCTTCTCACGACAAGCCTACAATGACAGCGTTATGACCTATAACACTTACAAAGAACAGTTTCCAAATAATATGATTAGTAATCAGTTTAACTTTAAAGATGCTGAATTATTTGAAGTTGAGGAACCCGAAGTTAGAAAAGCCGTTAAAGTTTCTTTTACCTGAAAGCTATATGATTACTCTTAAAGGATTCTTAATATAGATGGATTTTTTCGAACATCAACATCAAGCAAAAAAGAAAACTAAGAAGTTAGTTTTCTTTTTTGTGTTAGCAGTCGTACTAATTATCACTGCAATCAATATCATCGTTTTTCTGATGGGTAATAACTTTGGCCAGTTTCAGCTATCTGTTAAGGAATGGTTTTACAGTCCTTGGTTCTTAGCTGCGACCTTGGGCACTCTTGCTGTCATTTTCATAGGCTCTTTAATCAGAAGTTTTCAAACTCGAGGTGGTGGTCAAGCCGTTGCTAAGATGGTTAATGCCAGAGCAGTTAAAATGAATACCAAGGACAAGCATGAACGACGATTAATCAATGTTGTTGAAGAAATGTCCATAGCTTCTGGAATGCCAGTCCCAGCTCTCTTTATTATGGATGAAGAAATGGGTATGAATGCCTTTGTAGCAGGTTTGGTTCCCTCAGATACCGTATTAGTAGTCACACAAGGACTACTTGAAAAACTTGATCGCCAAGAACTTCAAGGCGTGGTTGCCCATGAATTCAGCCACATATTCAATGCAGACATGCGATTGAACGTAAGGTTAATAGCCATTCTTGGTGGAATACTTGCTATTGGACAATTAGGCTATTTCTTACTTCGAAGTATGCGCTATTCAAGTCATCGACGTCGTTCATCGAACTCTAAAAATAATCAATTTGGTATGGTTATACTCGGAGCAGCTATAGCTTTATTAATTGTTGGTTATATTGGATTATTTTTTGGAAGACTCATTAAAGCTGCAATTTCAAGGCAAAGAGAATTTCTAGCTGATGCTTCAGCTGTGCAATACAGTCGAGATTCAATGGGTATTGCTAACGCCCTTTATCAAATAAAAACCAATGGCAGCAAAGGCTCATTACTCGACTCATCCCATGCTGAGGATATGAGTCATATGTGTTTTGGAAGTGCTTTAAAATTTACCGCTTTTAGTGGACTACTAGCCACCCACCCACCCATTGACGAACGCATAAGTACCTTGGTCCCTGGATATCGTAGTAAAGCCGGTTCTAGAAAAAACCAAGAACAGGTAAGGCAAAATTCAGAGTCATCGTTTACTAACCAAGATTCAGCAATTTCAAGTTTCAGTGATTCAGAGGTGACTACTCAACAAAGCACTGCATCTGCTGGACTTAATGAAGATGCACTACAAATAATAAACTCTGAACAACTCGTTGAACAAATCGGTACCGTGAAACCTGAACAACTCGAACAGGCCGTTGTGATACATCAAAATATTCCCGATGAACTCCTAGAGGCTGCACATTATGATCAAACTGCAGATTTACTGATCTTATCAATTATAGCTTCAAAATCTGAGGATGAAATTAATTCAGCACTCACATCTGTCTTAGTTAAGCTTACAACTAAGCAAATCGAAACAATAAAAGAATACTATCAAATTGTTATAAAATTAGAGCCTAAATTAATATTGCCACTCATTGAATTAACTATGCCAGTATTAAAACAAGCTGAATCTGAACTACGGAAAAACCTTCTTGCCTGTGCTAGTTTATTAATCACAGCCGATAAACAAATAAAGCCCTTTGAGTTTTTCCTTTATGCCTTATTGCGTAAGAGTTTAAGTCAAAAGGATGCTGGATTTAATAATAAGGAAATTCGCAAATTTAAACCGGTGCTTGAAGATATAGAATATTTACTTACTGTACTTATTTCTGCCAGCGGTCATATTAGTTCAACAGCTGTTGCCACAGCCATGAAAAGTTTTGATGCTAAGTGGCAAGTCTCAAGTACACAAAGTTATGATGCCTATCAGTTAGATAAATCATTAAAAAAACTTAACCAATTAGCCCCCCTGTTGAAAAAACCCTTAATGCAGACTCTCGCTGAAATTGTAATTCAAGATGGTAAGATAACCCTCGCTGAAATTGAGTTAATTAGAGCGGTAGGTATCTATTTAGAATGCCCGGTTCCCCCCCTGCAATAGTAAAAATTTCAACGACTAATCCCACCTTTATAATATTGAGCATTATCTATCCCAATATCTAGTCTTCTTAGACTTACAGTGCTTGAGACTAA